>JBKOYW010000118.1:0-5374 GCA_046744275.1 Actinomycetota bacterium | reverse complement strand
GTTCATGAGGATCGGCCAGAGCGCGGCGTACGCGACGATCCAGCGTCGCATCGGGACACCGAAGCCGAAGAAGAGGACCGCGAGCGGGATCACCGAGACCGCCGGGATCGGTCGCAGGAACTCGATCAGCAGGTGGGAGGCATCGAGGAGCGTTCGAGAGCTGCCGATGAGGACACCAACGGTCACGCCGAGCACAACGGCGATCGCGAGGCCCTGGGCGTAGCTTTCGACGGTAGCTCCGATCTCGCCCGCGAGCATGCCACTCCTCGTCTCGTGTATGAGCGCGCCCAGCGTCGCGGTGGGTGCGGGCACGCTGTCGCCGAGGTCAAAAAGTCGGACGACCGTCTCGACCAGGCCCGTGACCAGGAGCACGAAGAGCCAACCGAGGAGGTTCGCTCGCTTCACGAGCGGGCGCGCGTGGGGGGTGATCACGGCGTCCCGAACGCTCCGCTGGGACGCACGCCGTGCCGGTGCTGGACGCGGACCGTGTGTGGCATGTCGCTTCACTATCGCTCCCCCGCGGGCTCAATATAAACGGTTCCGATCTCGGCGCGGGCCGCCGGAGGCCGGACGGCGTCGATTTGGATGGCCAATGGGGCCGCCGGGTAGGTGCGGCGGCCCCATCGGAGGGTGTGGCGATGGACCTTGATCAGGCCGCCTGGTGCACTCGGACCCTGCCGCGTGCCCGCCGCACGAGCATCGTGGCCAGGACGCCGAGCAGTGCCAACAGGCAGGCCAGCACGCCGATCGCCGGGACGAGCCAGCCGGGCCGCCCGCTTGGTTGGCCTGGCGCCGGGGCGGGGGTGTCGCCGTAGCCCCAGGTGCTGTAGTAGCGCTCCTGCGCCAGCGCCTGCTGGATGACGGGGTTCTCGTAACCCCAGGTGCTGTAGTAGCGCTCCTGGGCCTCCGCGGCCCGCTTGACCGAGTCGCTGGTGGACTGGTCCTGCGACGCGCGCTTCTCGTCGCCGGCGGTAGGTTGTGCCTGCGCGACGGCGGTCAGGCCGGCCAGGGTCATGGCCGCCAGCATGGCCCCCATCACCAGGACGCGTGTGAGCCTCGACATGGTCAGTGCCTCCTTCGCTAGTTGATTCCCGTTGCGCATCCGCCGGCGCCTGGCGGTTGCGCACGACCCTCGCCCGCTTCCGGGATTGCGGGCGAGATCCGGTCGAAGGGGATGCCCGCGCGCGCGTACGTCTCGTGCACGAGCTCCTCGGTGGCCGCCTCGAGCAGGCAGAGCAGGGACTCGTCAGCCGGAACGATCGTGGAGCGGACGTAGCGCACAGGCTTACCCTCGCGCCCCACTTCGTCGGCGGCCACCCGAATCCGCGCCGCGCACTGCTGGAGCGCCTCGACGGTGAGGCCGGGCCAGTAGTGCTCGACGAGGTAGGTCTGCCGAACCTCTCCTCGTGTGTCTGCTGCTCGTGCGTTTGCCATGCCCGGACCGTACGCACCTTGGCGCGTCGAGGAATCGGGCGTTCGGCTATGTTTGTGTCTCGGGCGCCCTCTCGGTCGCCATTCGCGCGCCCAGCTCCGCGCGCGAGCTGATGGCGAGCTTGCGGTAGACGCGGGCCAGATTGGCCTGAACGGTCTTCGGACTCATGAACGCCCTGCTCGCGATCTCGCGGTTCGTCAGGCCAGCCGCGGCGAGCTCCGCGACGCGCCGCTCGGTCGCAGTGAGCTCGTCCGGCGCCCGTCGTAGCCCGACGCGGCCGAGCTCGGCCCGCGCGTTGGCCTGCCATGGCGTCGCGCCCAGCTGCTCGAAGATCGCGAGTGACGCTACGAGTGCATCGGCGGCCGCGCGCTTCTGTCTCACCCGACGGTGCAGGCGCCCGCGGACCAGCAGCGTCCAGCCCAGCTCGAACGGCAGCTTCGACGCGGCTTCCAGATCGAGGCCGTCGAGCGCGGCGAGCGCGGCTGCTGTGTCTCCTTCGGCCGCGAGCACGAGCGCCCGTGCCCGAGGCAGCGTGACCGTGATCCACAGCCGAGGAAACACCCGTCCGCGCTCCTCGAGGCGCGCGAGCACGCCGCGCGCGCGGTCGAGCTCGCCCAGCGCGACCAGCGACTCGATGTGGAACGGCTCGCTGCGGTCGGGCGCGAACTCGCGGAACCCCATCGACTCCAGCCGCTCTCGCATCCGCGCGAGCGACCGGTCGACGCCTCGGTGGTTGCCGTCGACAAAATCGACGAAGGCAAGCGTCGACCGGCCGAGCGCCTCCCACGTTGCGAGCCCTACGCGTTCCGCCGTCTCGATGAAGGGCACGAGCGTGGCGCGCGCACGCGCCGTTCGCCCCCTGTGCGCGTCGACCAGCGATCGGAAGCGGAACGCGGCGCCAAACGGGCCCGGCTTGCCGATGTGCTCCGCGAGCACGTCGCATGCCTCCTCGACAGAGCGCTCGGCGACATCCCAGCGTCCGGCCCGCAGCTGCGCCATCGACAGGTGCGCCAGGCGCTCCGCACGCCAGAGATCCTCGCCTCGCTCCCGATACCACTGCTCTTCCACCGCGTAGCGGGCTCGCGCCTCGTCGAAGTCGTCGATCGCCCAGAAGAAAATGAGCGGGAGCGGCGTCTTCGGCGCCTCCAGCCCGGCCTTCACCTCGAGCTCTCGCCATTGTCCGAAGAGGTCCCAACGTGGGCCGTGTCCGAGCCCGAGCTCGGCCCAGAAGCGATCGAACGCGACCTGGGCGAGGGCCGCCGGATGACGAGCTGGGCTCAACCGCTGCATCGCCGCTTCGGCGAATGCGACGGACCGGGTGGGATCGTGCGTCGTGAAGCTGACCAGCTTGGGATAGATGCGCGCGGCGAGGTCGCGGTCTTCGGGCGCAGCGGCCAGTGCAGCCTCGAAGTACCCCCTCGGGCTGCTCGCCCCGCTGATCCAAGCGACCTCCGCGAGGAGGTACAGAGCCTGCGCTCGGAGCGCTGCCACCGCCGAGCCCGCCTCGCGCTGCGCGATGGTCCCCGCGCCCTCGACGTCGCCGGCCGCGAGCAGCGCGGAAGCCTGCCCCAGCGCGCGCCGGGTCAGCTCCTCCAACCCTCCCGTCGGCGTGAGTCGGCGAGCCGCCTCGAACAGCTCCGCCGCAGCCTGCGGCGCACCCCGATTCGCGGCCTGCGTGCCGGCGTGCTCGAGCTCGGCAGCGACCGCCTCGTCGGGCCTGCTCGTGCTCAACGCAAGATGGCGCGCCCGCTCCTCCCGATCGCCCACGACCGTTGCCAGACGCTCATGCACCAGACGACGCCGTTGCACGGAGGCCGAGCCGTAGATGACCGAGGCGAGCAGCGGATGGGCGAAACGCACTCGGTCCTGCTCGAACACCAGCACGCCTGCCTCCTCGGCCTCGAGCAGCGCAGCGCGGCCAACACCCTCGGCCGCCAATGCTTCGGTCACCGCCGCGGCAGTCGGCCGAGACAGGGCCGCCGCGACGAGTGCGGCACGTCGGGCGGCCTCGGACAGCCCGTGCACGCGATCCGCGACCAGTTCCTCGAGGTTTCGCGGAATCGCCAGCGGTTCTCCGGCCACGCGGCCACCAGAGGCGGCCGCGAGCGCGCGTCCGATCTCGATCGCGAAGAACGGGTTACCACCTGAGACCGCAGCCACCCGCGTCAAGAGCGGACGCGGCAGCGAGGTCCCAAGCGCATCTCGTACCAAATGGTGAAGCGCAGCCAGAGAGAGCGGCCCGGGGGCCACGCTGTCGACCTGTTCCGGAGCCAGCGCGCGTTCAAGGCCGAGGGGGAGCGGCGCCGCTTGTTCAACACGACGCGTCAGGAGCAGCCCGACTCGAGGTGGCAACCGGCGCACGGCGAAGGCCAGCGCCTGCTGAGACGCGGGATCGAGCCAGTGCACGTCGTCGATGGCCACCGCGACCGGCGCCTCCGCGGCGAGTGCGCTCAGGATGCCGACCAACCCAGTTGCCGTCGCTCGCGGGTCGGCCGACTCCTCGGCGTCCCCGCGCAGAAGCGCCGCCGCCAGGCCCCGTTGCTGAACAGGCGGAAGCGCCGTCCTCGTTTCCTCGAAGACGGTGCCGATCAGGTCGGCGAGGCCGGCGTACGACAGCTTTGCTTCGCTCTGGGCGGGATGTGCCTCCAGCACCCAGAACGCGCGCTCCCGAGCTAGACGGACTGCCTCCCGCCAGATGGTCGTCTTCCCGATGCCGGCTTCTCCGTCGATGACGAGCGCACACGCTCCCGCCGACATGAGATCGAGGAACTGCACGACCGCAGCGAGTTCGCTTTCGCGGCCAACGATCGTGCGAGCACGACCGATCGTCTTGGCCACACCGCCTCCCCCCTCGACACACGGATCCTACGACGCGCCGCGCGCGCGTTGTAGGCGGCGTAGCAGGCTGGACACCGTCTGGGTCACCGACCGCCGCGCCGCCCTCCAACCCGCCCACCCGATGATGGGCCGGGTTTATGGTCGCCTCAGGCCGGCGCGCGTCGATTGCCTTGCTCACCGAGCGCCCGCAGCGGTTGGCACCTGGGACGTTCCGAGGATCATCTCGGCGGCCGCCGGCATCGTTAGGCTCCAATCTTGGCGGGCCTTGTCTGACGCCGAGGCGAGGTTGACAGCGTTTCCGCGGTTGTTCGCTAATGGGATGCTTTGCGTGGTGTTCCGCCGCCCGACACGGGAGGTTCCCATGGCCGGCCGCTCCCTCCCACGCCACCGTCCTCTGCTCGCGCTGCTCGTGCTGGTTTGTGTCCTGGTCGGCGCGGCCGCGTCCGCCTCGGCAGCGCCGGGCGGCGGGCAGTCCGGCCGGGTGCGGATCTTCAGGGACGAGTACGGGGTCCCGCACGTCTACGCGGCCAGGCTCTCGACCCTGTTCTACGGCGTCGGGTACGCCCAGGGTCAGGACCGGCTGTGGCAGGCCGACATCCATCGCCGTCTAGCCACCGGCACGCTGTCGGACCTGCTGGGCCCCGACGTGCTGCCCGGGGACGTGGTCGCCCGGCAGCTCTTCGGGTCGCGGGCGCGGCGGGCGGCGCTGTTCGCGCAGGCGTCCCCGTTGACCCGGACGGTGCTGCGGTCGTTCGCCGAGGGGATGAACGCCTGGATCGCGGACGCCGAGCGGGCGCACGCCCTGCCGGCGCCCTACGCCACCTTCGGGCCGCCCCGGCCGTGGACAGTGGACGACTCGATCGCGACCTACATGTACTTCGCCAGCTTCTTCGGCACCTTCGGCGGGGACGAGCTCGACAACCTCGCGCAGCTGGAGGATCTGACCGCCCGCCTCGGCAGCGTGGAGGGGCAGCAGGTGTTCGCCGACACCCACTGGCTGGACGACCCCAGCGCGCCCACCACGGTGCCCACATCGGGAGCGGTCGGCCCGCCGCGGCGCGGCAGGGCGCCGTCGCCGCGGCTGCCGCGCGGCACCGCCACAGC
>JBKOYW010000267.1:0-11189 GCA_046744275.1 Actinomycetota bacterium | reverse complement strand
CTCGCTGGATGTCAGCGCGTCGCGCGCCGCCGGCGTGCTGTCGACCACCGTCGCGGCCACCGGCCTGGCCTCGGTCGCGTTCACGCTCGGCGCGGTGCTGCCCGACGGCGCCAGTGTTGCGTCGGTGCTACTGGACGGCGCGCCGGCGCCGTTCGTCCTGGTGCAGACCACGCGGGGCACCGAGGTCAGGGTCGCCGCCGGCGCGGCCACCGGCACCCATACCCTCACGATCGACCTGGGCTGAGCCCGGCCGTACGGGGCGGTGGTGGCCTCCGGGCTGCCCACCGCCCCGCTCCCCCCGATCGCCAGCCAGGAACCCGGTCGCGAGCGGCTCGCAGAGTGCTCCATTCATCGCCAAGGAGTGACGCACGCGGCTTGAGCGGCCTACTCACTTTCGCCGAAGCAGGACTCACGCACCAATCTGGCTGAGCTGCGCAAGCACGCGAAGGGAGCAGCCCGGCGCGACATCGTGCCCCAGCCGAGTTGCACGTTTCGTAACGGTCTAATACGCTGTTTGTCCGTTACTACTGATCGACGCGGAGAAGGGACGCGAATGCCTGTCTACTCAGTCTGGGACTCGCACTTTCCGCCCGAGGCGGTGGACGAGGGGCGCGCGATCACCGAGGCGATCTGGCGCGACATGACCCAGTTCGACGGCTACCTCGGGCACGAGCTGATCGAGGACCTCGACGACCCCGGCCACCTGCTCGTCGTCAGTCGCTGGACGAACCGCCAACGCCCCGACGACGTCCTGCGCGAGTACCGCACCCACCCCAACGCGCAACGCGCGAACGAGCTCGTCTCACGCCCGCGAACGCGATTCCTCGGCCACGCCGTGCCTGCCGGCGCGTGACCCCAGACACGCTGCTGCGGCTCGCGAACCTGACCGTCCCACGAAAGCCCGGCCGCGGCCCCAGGATCTATCCCGACCCGCTCGCCAACCCAACAACGGCGGCACAGGCGCTCGGACTAGCACGCCTGGGCACCGCCCAGCTGCGCACGCTACGCGAGCTTCACAAGACGACCGTGGAGCTCGTGGACGCTCTGCTCGACCGGCGCCCCTTGGCCCGGCCAGCTGCGCGGCTGACCAGACTCGCCGAGCCCAGCGCCGCGACGGTGCGCCTGGACGTCGGTGGGGGTCACAGTCTGCACACGCGGCTGCAGTGGAGCGAACCCACGCTCACGGCCACGCTCGCCCGCCAGGTCGCATTGGAGCTCGGTGAGATCGACCCACAGCGCCTCAAGCGCTGCGCGCTGCCCGCCTGCAACCTCGTGTTCTACGACACGACGCGACCCGGCACACGGCGCTGGCACGCCGAATCCCCGTGCGGAGCCCGCGAGCGACAACGACGCCACCGCGCGGCCGCAAGCACCAGCTCACCACAAAGCGAAGCTGACACGCGTGCTGCGCGACGTCCGAGGCAGACGCAATAGCGCGCGCTGTCCCGCGCCAGGTAGCGCAATCGCGCGTCGCGACGGCCCCGGGCCCCGCGCCACGACTGCTGGTCGTCGTCCATCCCAGCAGCGAGCGGACGGTGGAACAGTACGCCAAGACAGCTCCTTTTCTGAGAAGCAGGAGCCTCACCCTGGGCTCGTGCTCGTCGTCCGTTTCAAGAGCCTGCCTGGCGTGGGTGAGCACGGCCGCATCCGTCCCTCAGGCGGGCGTCGTGGGTCGAGGCGCATTGAGGTCTCACCCATGGCCGAAGCCGAGATTCGTCGGTACAGGCGCTGGTCGGAACCTGGCGGACGAAGGCGAGATCATCCGTTGGCGCGATGCGGCGTGGGGAGGGCGGAGTCAGCTCTGGGTCATGAGGAGCTCGACCGCCCGCCGCTGGTAGGCCGCGCGTTGCCTCGGCGTCGCACGCTCGGAGCCCTCGATCAGCCGCTGGTGGTGCCAGCCGAGGGCGAGGCTGTACGCAAGCCGGGCCCGGAGGCGGGACTCGGCCGGTGTGAAGCCGGCCTCGCGGAAGGTCTGGGCGAGGAAGTCGAGGCGCTTGCCCTGCACGCGCTTGACGACCTCGCCGACGACCGGGTCGGAGGCCGAGGGAAGGAGGCGCACGTCCGGGTTCTCCTCCTCCTCGTACTCGGTCGCCATGACCGTCCCGATGCGCAGGCGCTCGACCGGGTCGCTGATCTCGTTCATCTCCTCGATCATGGCGTCGGTGTCCTCCCGCTCCCAGGTGGCGAGCGCCTCGGTGATGAGCTCCTCCCGGTCCTTGAAATGCCAGTAGAAGCTGCCCTTCGTCGTCCCTAGGCGAGCGGCGAGTCGCTCGACCGCCACCCCGGAGGCACCGTCGTCGGCGAGCCCCTGGAGCGCGGCGTCGATCCAGTCCTCTCGACTGAGCCGGATTTGCGACCTCGGTTGCGCCACGGTGAGGACTATACGCGCCCGTACGGACAATACGCTACAGTATGGTCGCGACCATACGCCACCGTAGGGAGTTCGGCCTTGGACATCGAGACACCCACACGCGGGGGCTGCCCGTCGCGCCAGAGGAAGTCGGCGCTCATCGACGGCCTCGGTTCCAGGGTGACCGCCTCTGGCCGGGCGATCGCTGGCCGACCACACCGCCGGCGCCCGACGGGCGGTCGCGGTCGACACCCAAGAGTCGCCAATACCAGCGTCTCGGCCTGGCGCTCTATGCAGCGTCTGTCTCCGCTTCGCGGGGGCACGGCGAGCGTGGTGCGCCAGGCCGATGGCTCGACCGAAGGAGGTCCACGATGAGGCTCCCGAAGACTGCGCACAACTCCCGACCGTGGCGGGTTCACGAGCTCACCGGAGACTTCGAGCTCGAGGACGTATGGGAACTGCCGACCCCAGGGGGTCCCGATGACCTGGCGCGACTTGTGGACATGAGCGCGGCCGGTCGGTTCGCGGACGGCCGCGAGTTCCCGGCCGTGTTCCGCGCCCTGTTTGGCCTCCGCTGGAAGCTCGGCGAGCTGTTCGGCTGGGACAAGGCCGAATCCGGCGTCGATGAACGGGTACGCTCGCTGCGCGAGCGGTTGCCCGCCGATCTGCTCCAAGGGCCCCGCGGTCCGGATCTGCGCGCGGTTCCCGGGCGGACGCAGGTGGCCGGCCCGCCGATCTTCGTCTCTCTCTACCAGACACGTGACGAGTGGGTGGCCGAGTACGCCAGCAAGACCGTCCATTCGCTGATGCACATCGGCTGGGTGCCTGACGGCTCCGGTAACGGCTATCACGCCCAGATGGCCGTGCTGGTCAAGCCGAACGGGTGGCTCGGTAAGGCGTACATGGCCGCGATCAAGCCGTTCCGGCATCTGCTCGTGTACCCGATGCTGCTACGAGCGGTCCGACGCCAGTGGCAGCAGGAGGCTCCAATGAAGGGCCAGGCTCTCGATGGGGCGCGCCGCGTCAGCGTCACCGACCCGATCGCTGTCGCCCGCAGCTACGACTACGCCGACGCCTTTGAGCTGCAGCTCGAGGGGCCGGATCCCTGCTCGCCCGAGGAGTGGGTGCGCGCGGGGGTTGACGCCACGCCGGCCTGGATCAAGCGAATCGCCGGCGCGCGGGACGGCCTCGACTCGGCTCGCATCGTCGAGTCCGACGCCGACGTGGTCGTGCTGGAGGACTCCGACCCGCTGATGGACACAGTAATGGTCGGCCGCAATGTCGAACCGCAGCGCAGAGTGCTCACGACCGTCCTGCGCTACAGGCGGCCGCTGGTCGCGAGGGCGGTCTGGGCGTTCGTCGGGCTGCTCCACCGGCGGACGGCGCGGCAGGTCGTGGCGGGAGGACTCCGGCAGGCGGATCGCAGCAGCGATGCCGTCCTCGAGCGTGCCTGACTCGACTTACGGCGGCGAAGCCCGCCGGTCACGCTGGCGCCACCAGGCCGAGCGCCGCACGCGTACGCGGGAGGCGCTGCTCGAGTCCGCCGTGCGGCCTCTCGCGCTACAGCCACCGCAACCTCGTACTCGAGCAAGTGGCGCCCGAGGCGGGCCTCACACGCGGCGCGCTGTATCAGCCTGTTCAACGGCAAGGACGACCTCGCGCTCGCGTGCGTGTGGACTGGGTCGCGGCGATCTGGGACCGGAAGCTCGGCGAGGCCGCCGATGAGAAGCCCCCTCGGCGCTCGCTACGCCGGCGCGCCGCCACGCGGGATTCTGCCGGCGCGACATCGGGCGCATGGCGCGTTGTCACTCGGCGCGGGATGCGAGCATCTCGGCACCGCTCACCGTACTCTCGCGATGGACGAGGACGAGGCGTCCGCCAGCGCGCGATCGACTCCCGCCTCGCTCCTGGAAAGGCAGCAGCGCCGCCGTCGCTATCGAGTCCCACGCGTCGCAGCTCAAGCGATGCTGGGTCCGATCGGCCGCCAGAGCATTCCTGCGTTTCGTGGAGGGCAGCGGCCGCCGTCATCCACGCCACCGACGACGGCTCAGCCGCTCCCGGACCACCCGTCGACACCGACAAACGCCCGTCGCCCCCACCCGCGGCCGCCATCGGTCCCGTCCCACCCGCTCCTCCACGCCCCTGAAAGCCCCCGCCGGCCGGCCCCTATCAGCAACGCCAGCGCGACTTTTGCGCGTCCGGCCTTTCGCGACCCGATCCCGAAGCCTCAACCAGCTGACCGCGCAACACCGCGTCGTCGTGCGACGTTCCTGATCGTCACTCACCGAGGGCGGTCAAGTCGAGCTCCCGCAGCCGTGCGGGATCCATGAGCAGATCAATCTCAACGATCTTGCGGTGCGTGACCGTGAAGCCGGCCACCCCGAGCAGCCGACCGTGTCGGGCCACGACGAGCCCCGGGGCGCCGTTGACGAGCGCGGGTCGTGCAAAGGGGGCAAGACGCGAGAAGGCGACGCCCCGCTCGGCCACGGCGCGGGCACCGCGCACCTCTCTCGCCGCCCCCCGAGCCTTCGGGCCGCGGTCGATTCGCAGCACGACGTCGGGGTCGAGCACCGCGACGAGAGCGTCGAAGTCAGCGCCGCGTGCGGCGGCGAGGAACGCGTCGACGAGCTCTCGCTGGCGGTCGCGGTCGACGTCCGGCACGGGGGCATCTCCAACGCGGCGGCGTGCGCGGCTTGCGAGCTGTCTTGTCGCGGCGGGCGTGCGCTCCACCAGCGGCGCGATCTCGTCGAAGGGCACGGCGAACATGTCGTGCAGCACGAACGCGAGCCGCTCGGCCGGCGTCAGGGTCTCGAGCACCACGAGCAGCGCGAGCCCGACCGAGTCGGCGAGCAGCGCTTCATGCTCGGGGTCGACGCCGTCCTCCGAGCTGACGATCGGCTCGGGAAGACGAGACTCCAAGGGCTCCTCGCGTCGTGACCGGCGCGCGCGCAGCATGTCCAGGCACACCCGCGCCACGCCGGTCGTGAACCACGCCTGCAGGTTCTCGACGCCACTCGCGTCGGAGCGGCTCAGGCGCAGCCAGAACTCCTGCATCGCGTCGTCGGCGTCGCTGACCGAACCGAGCATCCGGTAGGCGACGTCACGCAGGTGCGGGCGGTTGTCCTCGAACCGCGCCGCCAGCCACTCTCGCTCGTTCGTGGTCACATCCGTTCGCAGCCCTCCGTCTAAGGAGTAGACGAACGAAATCGAGGCGATGTGACCTTCTCCGAGGAGGCGTTGCCCATTCTTACCGCCTACGTCGTCGTCACCGTCGTGACCGCCGCGGCCAACATCTATGCCGCGACCGTCGACTTCACCCGCCCGCAGTGGCTCCTGGCCAACATGGCCAAGGCACGCGTACCGCAGTCGTGGCTGTTATCACTGGGTGCCCTCAAGGCGGCGGGCGCGCTCGGATTACTGGTGGGTATCGGCGTGCCTCTGCTCGGGCTTGCGGCCTCCGTCGGCCTGGTCCTGTTCTTCATCGGCGCCATCATCACTCACTTTCGGGCGCGCTTCTGGAACATCGCCCCGCCGCTCGCGTTCCTCGTGCTCGCCGTCGGCTCGCTGGTGTTGCGAGTGGCGTCCTCCTGAGCGGCGGCGAGGCTCCGGGGGCCGCTGGCGCTAGGTGTTGCCGCGCCGACGTCAGGCGCCGGAACGTGGCGACGTCGTCGGCGCGGATCGTTCCGTCCCCGGCCGTACTCGGTGTTATCACGCACGCTCGGGCTGGTTCTCGTCAACGAACGCGGCTCGATTCGTCTGGCCGGTTGCTCGGCGGTTGTGGGGACCGCGTCGAGGGTCACGTGGTCGATCCCGAGCGGCGAACGTGGTACGACGCCGACAGGACCGCCTGGCCGGCCACGATCACCACTGCGGCGCACACCGTCAGCCTCTGCCCCTGAACGCCGATCGGCCACCAACACGACGGTGGCGGCTCGAGCTCACTGCTTCGGGAACCGCTCGACGAGCACCGTGCATGCGCGATGGCCGCGGTGCTCGTGCCCAACACGACGCGGTTATTCGCGCGGGCGCTCACGACGCGGTCGTAAAGGGCCGCCCAGCGGTCGTACCGCGCCCCCGCATCGCCCACCGGTAGCGCGCTGAGCTCGCTATTGCCCGTTGGGCGGAGGGTGCCCCCGGCGGCGACGAGCGAACCTAGGATCCGAAAGCGCGTTGAGCGTGTGGCACTCACACGAGGGCATCTCCACGGCGAATTCGCGGCTCGATCTAAGCCGGTGTCGGATCGCCGGCGCGCGCCCGCCACGCCCGCCCGATCTCTCGCATCAGCGGCGGATAGACGATCAGGTGCCGGAACGGCCTGATCGCGGCCATGTAAGCGGTCCCGAGTAGCCCGTTCGGCTTCACCAAGACGGCCATCTGCCCGCGGTAGCCGTCGGTCTGGTCAGGGACCCAGCCGATGTGCATCACCCCGTGAACGGTCCGGTTGACGATCTCCGCCGCAAACTCGTCGCCGAGCAGGTAGAGCGAGGAGAAGGGAAGCCGGTCGAAGTCCGGGCCCGGGGCCTCGCGCAGATCGGCGGGCAACCGGTCGCGCAGCGTCGGCCGCTGCGCGCCGTGGCGCGCGCCCGCGTCATCCCAACCCAGCAGCTCCCCGACCTGCCACCGGATCGCGAACAGCGCCCGGGCGGCGCGGGAGGGGTTCGTCGAGGTGTCGCCGGCGGTGATCTGCTGCACCAGCCGGGGGAGATCCTCCGGACTCCCTGGCGTTGGCAGCGCCCACACATCCTCGAGCCGGAAATCGCGCGTGAGCTCGTGGATCCGCCAGGGCCGGGAAGTGTGCGCGCTGTTCGGGAGCCTCACGATCGACGCGGCTTCATTACGCCTCGGCGCGACATAGTAGAGGACATCCTCTACTATCTTAGCCATGTCCCGGCTCGAGCTCTCGGCCGGCGCGATCGAGTACCGCGACACAGGCGGGGCGGGGCGCCTGCTGGTGCTTCTGCACGGTGTCCTCATGGACGGCGGGCAATGGCGCGAGGTCGTCTCGCACCTCACCCCGGAGTACCGCTGCATCCTGCCGACCCTCCCGTTGGGCGGGCACCGCCTCCCGATGAAGCCCGGCGCCGACCTCTCCCTCGCCGGCCAGGCGCGGCTGCTCGCCGAGTTCCTCGAGAAGCTCGGCCTGCACGACGCGACGCTCGCCTTCAACGACTGGGCCGCGCCTCAGATCCTGATCGCCGAGGGCCTGACAGCCCGGATCTCGGGGCTGATCCTCGTCGCCTGCGAGACCGCAGGGAACTACCCACCGGGACTCCCGGGCAAGAACCTGGCCTTGCTGGGATCGATCCCCGGCGGGCTTCGCCTCGCGCTGGGCGCCATGAGGCTGCCGGCACTCCGGAGGACTCCCTTCACCTTCGGGTGGATGGCCAAGCACGGAATGCCAGCTGATCTCGTCGAGCAGTGGCTGAGTGGCCCGTGGAGCGACCCGGCGATCCTTCGAGACGCTCGGCGCTACATCCGCGGCACCCGGGAGGGTCGGCGCAGGCTGGTCGCGGCGACGCGCGAGCTCGGGCGTTTCGGCGGCCCCGTGACGGTCGTCTGGGCAGCCGAGGACCGAGTCATGCCGATGAGCGAGGGCGAGGCGTTGGCCGCCGCCTTCCCGAGGTCTCGGATGGTGATCGTCGAGGACAGCTATGTGCTCGTGCCGCTCGACCAGCCACGGCGGCTCGCCGAGATCATCGATGCCCACATGAACTGGTCGGACGCTGAATGAACCGCCACGTCGGGCGGGCATGTCCTCCTGCACCCAAGCCGTTATAGAATTTGTACTCTATAATGCCTCCCGACTAGGGATCCGCCAAGGGTCCGCCCGTGAGATCGGAGTCCCCATGACCAACGCAGAGGTCGTCTTGGCCGTCATCCGCGCCGTCCAGGAACGAGACGCAGAGGCGCTATTCGCGCTCTACCACGATGATGTCGAGCTCCACGACGCGCCCTCGCTTCCGTACCCGTACACGGCTCGCGGCAAGGCCGCTATGCGCGACCAGCTTGAATCAGCGCCTGAGACGACCTGGCTGGGAACCTGGGGCCCGCTGCAGCCGACGGAGGAGGAGCGGCGGATGGACCCGCGAGTCGTGGCAACCGACGGGGATGAGGTGATCGTGCTCTACACCACGCGCGCCTTGGCGCCCGATGGCGAGCGCTACGAGTCACCCGTGCTGGGTCTCTACGAGGTGCGCGACGGCAAGCTCGCTCGCGCACAGATGTTCCACTACGACACCGCCGCGATCCTTGCGTTCCTCGAGCGGGCCGCCAGGGCCGCACAAGCTAGAGCCGCCTAGCTGGGAGAACTCGTCGACTTCGTTCGGAAGCATGCGCGCGGTGAGCGTTGCAGAGCGCATTCAGCAGTCCATCACTGGAGGTCCTGTCGTGCCGATGATTGAGATCACAACGACCAAAGGGGCATTGGACGACGCCGCCAAGCAGCGACTCGCCGGCGAGCTGTCGACGCTCGTCCTGGCGCTCGAGGCCGCGCCCATGGCCGATTTCGGCGATGCTGAGCACATGCAGGCGCTTGCGTGGTGCTTCGTCAACGAGCAGGAGGTGTTCGTCGGCGGCCAGGTCCCAGCGAAACCGATCTACCGCGTAACCGTCACACTCCCCGAAGGTGCGCCGGGCCTATTCGGTCCGCTTGCGGGGCGGGGGCGCGAGAAGCTCATCAAACGCGTCACCGCGGCGGTTCTGACCGCGGAGGGCAGCGAGAACTCGATGGTCGAGGCCCACCGCGTCTGGGTTCACCTGCGCCAGATCACCGACGGCCACTGGGGAGGGTTCGGCGAAGTCTGCACCGTGGCCGACGCGACGGCCTACGGGTTGAACGCCGACGAGCCAGGAAGCAGGACTGACCGCATGCGTCAGGCAGCACTGGAATCCGTCGCTGCCATCACCGCGGGGTAGCTCATCGCCAAGCCCGCCGTCGTCGCGATCGAGGCGACGATCGTGGCTACCCGCGTTCCCCGGGCCGGCGCTCCCCATCGCCGAGCACCGCGTTCACCGCGCGTGCGAGATCGTCTCGCAGCCCGGCTGGCAGCTTGCTGCCCGTGATCAGGTAGCGACGTACGGCCCCGTAGGGGAGATCGAAGACGGCAAGCAGGGTGCGGCTCACCGCCGCTCGTGTCGGTCGGCCGTAGAGCCGCCGAGCGAGCGCGACGACTGCCGCCTGGACCGGGCGGTTGAGCTCTTCGAGCTCCTCGGCGAGCTGCCCGGTCGGTGCTGTGCGGATCAGGTCTTCGCGCCGGAAGGAGACGAGCAAGCGGGCATCTGCGGGCTCCTGTTCACAGAATTCCAGAATCGACTGCGCCGCCGCGAGAGCCGCGGTGCGGGGATCCTCATGCTCGAGCGCCGCCAGGAACGACGCCTGGGAGCGGTATACGGCTCGGATCCAGAGCCGGGTGAGAAGACCGTCGCGTGAGCCGAACCGGTGGTAGATCGAGCCGGTTGGCGCACCGCTCAGCCCGGCGATCGCCTCGACCGTGGCACTCCCCGAGCCGCTCTCGAGCAGGAGATCGCGTGCTGCGTCGAGCATCGTGTCCGAGTGATGCACCTGTGGCCGTGGCACGTGGGGAACACTAGAGCAGCCGTTCTACTCCCAGCTTCACGAGCAGGCCGGCGTGGTCCGAGGACCAGACGCCTCGGACCGGCCGGTGACCGAGGCGCTCCACCGAGGTGACCCGACCTCGTCCGTCGCGCGGAGGGCCGACGAGGACGTAGTCGATGCGCGCGCTCGGCTCCATCGTCGCGGCGACATGCGGGTTCGCGCGGTCCCAGGTCCACGGGATCGCGTCCGTCTCGGCGTAGCGCCAGGCGTCGACGAGCACGAAGCCCGGACGGGCCGGCGGCGTCTTATGACCGCCGAGCAAGCGGACCTCGTCCGAGTCGGGCTCGGCGTTCAGGTCCCCTGTCAGCACCACCGGGAAGTCGTGGACATCGTGCGCCGCCAGGAGTCCGACGAGTTCCCTGACCTGAGCGATGCGGCTGGCCGAGTCCCAGGGGGCCGATGTCAGCTGGGTGGTCGCGAACGGGACCCGGCCGGCAGGCGCGTGCACGATCACGAGGACGGCCGTCCGCGCATCGTCACCGCTGTCGCCTGCAGGCAACCGCAGCTCCACCGTTTCGGAGATCGGCCATCGGCTCAGGACGGCGTTGCCGATCACGGCTGCCGGCTCGCCTGCGCGCTGCTGCCACCGCTCCGGGAACGGGGAAGGGTTCCAAGCCCAATGCATCCCCAGCTCAGCCGCAATCTCACCAGCGAGATTTGCGCTGTCATCGGCCCAGACCTCCTGCAGTCCACAGAT
The DNA here is from genome assembly GCA_046744275.1 of Actinomycetota bacterium. Lineage (GTDB taxonomy): Bacteria > Actinomycetota > Thermoleophilia > Solirubrobacterales > Solirubrobacteraceae > DASSUW01. The sequence goes on along the minus strand of JBKOYW010000267.1, from coordinate 527 downwards.
GTCCGGGCTCGCTTCGAGCAGAACCGAACGTATCGCTGCTGCTCGATCACGCCACCGGCCGAAGCGCCACCATAGGTTCCAGGTGACCACCCGAATACAGACCGGTTCCGCTGCGGCCGCTGTGCTCACGTGCTGGGTGCTTCAGGAGGGAGGCAGAAGGCGCCCTCGGAGAACCCCTGGGCCTCGATGCCGAGTGCCCAGTTGAAGCGCGCCCGGTAGTTCTCGAGCGCGATGATGCTTGTCAGCTCGACCAGCTGGGCCTCATCGAAGTGTTCGCGTAGACGGTCGAAGAGCACATCCGAGACGGCGACGGGACTCCGCGACATACCGGTCGCGTAGTCGAGGACAACCTTCTCGAGCTCGGTGAACCGCGAGCTGCGCTGATATGTCGGGAGCTCACGCAGCTCCGCTTCGCCGACTGCGACCTCGGCACTGGTCGAGGATCCGAAATCGAGACACCATTCGCAGCCGCAGATCATCCCCGCCCGCAGCTCCGCGAGATGCTTGAGGCGCGCCGAGACCAGCCG
>JBKOYW010000218.1:0-3992 GCA_046744275.1 Actinomycetota bacterium | reverse complement strand
AACAACGACGCGGTCAGCGACCAGCGACCCTGCGCGGCCGGCTGCCCGCCGCGGCGCCGGGCGCCGAACGAGCGTCGCGAGGCCCGCGCGCGCTGCGACCACGCCGGCGTGGCGGTGAGCTTCGGCGAGCGCAGCGGCGCGAACGCGTCGTTGGTGACCTCGCCGGCCCACACGAGATCCCACAGCGCGTTCTGGAGGTCCTCCGAAGGCACCCCGTGGATCTCGGCCAGCAGGTCGGTGAAGAAGCAGGCGCCCTGCGCCAGCCGGTCGCGGATCGCCACGTGCGCGGGCTCCTCCGGCAGCTCACGGGCGCGTCCGGCGGGCGGGCCGAGCACCGGCGCGTCCTCGCGGAAGTAGAGCGCCACGCGGCCCGACCGCCGGCCGAGCGAGCCGGCGCCGACCCAGACGAGCTCGCCCGCGGCGCACAGCTGGTCGAGCCATGACGGCGAGTAGGCGCCGACGCGGCGCGGCAGCACGTCGCGCTCCCACACGTCGACCGGCAGCGCCACGCCCTGCAGCGGCACGAGCACGTCGCGCAGGCGGTCGATCCCGGCGCCTGATGCCGGATGGCGGTCGACGCCCTGCCAGCTCGGCATGAAGTGCGCCAGTGCGCGCTGGTCGGCGGGCTCGATCTCCTTGCGCAGCGCGGCCAGCGACGCGCGGCGCAGCCGCCGCAGCACCTCCGGGTCGCACCACTCGCGCTGGGTGCCGCCGGGCCGCAGCTCGCCCCGAACGAGCTCGCCTGCGCGCTCGAGCCCGGCCAGCACGGGGGTGAGATCGAGCCCATAGCGCTCCTTCAGCACGCCCGCCTCGAACGGCCCGTGCGTGCGGGCGAACCGGCGCACGAGGCGCTCCATGGCGTCCGGCACGTCGTCGAGGAAGACCTCGGGCAGCCCCGACGGCGGGACGGACCCGAGCGCATCGCGGTAGAGCCCGGCGTCCTCGGCCGCGATCCAGCGAAGCTCGCCGCCGACTCGCAGGCGGACGGCGCGGCGCTCGCCGGCGAGCTGCTCGAGCCAGGCATCGGCGTCGGCCGCCGCACGGGCGCGAGCCTCGTCGAGCGTAAGGTCGCCGACGCGGCGGAGCACGTCGTGCATGGCGTCGACGCTGTCGGCGCGCGTGCGCTCGGACGTGCGCTGGAGATCCGCCTCGACCTGGTCGAGCGCGGCGGGGTCGATCAGCTCGCGAAGCTCCTCCTGCCCGAGCAGCTCGCGCAGCAGGTCGCGGTCGAGCGCGAGCGCGGCCGCCCGGCGCTCAGCACTCGGCGTGTCGCCCTCGTACATGTAGGTGGCGACGTAGTCGAACAGCAGCGAGGACGCGAACGGCGACGCGGTCGGCGTCTCGACCTCGACGAGGCTCAGCTCGCGCGCGTGTAGGGAGCGGAGCAGCTCGTGCAGGCCGGGGACGTCGAGCACGTCGCGCAGGCACTCGCGGTAGGTCTCGAGCACGATCGGGAACTGCGCGTAGCGCTTGGCGACCTCGAGCAGCGACTGGCTCTTGAGCCGCTGCTGCCACAGCGGCGTGCGCTTGCCGGGATAGGCGCGTGGGATCAGCAGGGCGCGACCGGCGTTCTCGCGGAAGCGGGCGCCGAACAGCGCGGAGCCGCCGAGCTCGCCGACCACGAGGTCCTCGAGCTCGTCGGGCTCGATCATCACCAGCTCGGCGCCGGGCGGCTCGTCGGCGTCGGGCAGGTGGACGATGATCCCGTCGTCGGACCAGATGGCGTCGGACTCGAGGCCGAACTGCTCGCGGATGCGGGCGCTCAGCGCGAGCCCCCACGTGGCGTGCACGCGTCCGCCGTACGGAGAGAGCACGCACAGCCGCCAGTCGCCGATCTCGTCGCGGAAGCGCTCGATCACGATCGTGCGGTCGCTCGGCACCACGCGGGTGGCGGCCTGCTGCTCGCGCAGGAAGTCGACGAGGTTCTTCGATGCGAGCGGGTCGAGGTGGTAGTCGGCCTCGAGCGCGGACGGCTCCTGGTCGACTGCCCAGCGGGCGAAGGCGCCGATCGCCTGGCCGAGCTCCTTCGGGCGGCCGAGGCCGTCGCCCTTCCAGAACGGCACCGCGGCGGGCACGCCGGGCGCAGGGGTGACGATGACGCGGTCGCGCGTGATCTCCTCGATCCGCCAGGTCGACGCGCCGAGCAGGAACGCCTGGCCGGGCCGCGACTCGTAGACCATCTCCTCGTCGAACTCGCCGACCCGCCGTCCGTCGGGCAGGTTGACCGAGTACAGGCCGCGGTCGGGGATCGTGCCGGCGTTGGTGATGGCCAGCGCGCGGGCGCCGCGGCGGGCGCGGATGGTGCCGGCCACGCGGTCCCAGACGATCCGAGCGCGCAGCTCGCCGAACTCCTCCGACGGATAGCGGCCGTCGAGCATGTCGAGCACGTTCTCGAGCTGCTCGCGCGACAGCTCGCCGTAGGAGTACGTGCGCGTGATGAGCGCGTGCAGAGCGTCGACGCTGACGCCGTCGTCGCCCGCGGCGGCCGCCATCGCGACGATCTGCTGGGCGAGCACGTCGAGCGCGTTGCGCGGCACGACGGTCGTCTCGATCTTCCCCTCGCGCATGCGCTGGGCGACGACCGCGCACTCGAGCAGGTCGGCGCGGAACTTCGGGAAAATCCGCCCCTTCGAGACGTCGCCGACGTTATGACCGGCACGCCCGATCCGCTGCAACCCGGAGGTGACCGACTTCGGCGACTCGACCTGCAGCACCAGGTCGATCGCGCCCATGTCGATGCCCAGCTCGAGGCTCGACGTGGCGACGAGGCACGGCAGTTCGCCGGCCTTGAGCAGGTCCTCGACGATCAGCCGCTCCTCGCGTGCCAGCGAGCCGTGGTGGGCGCGCGCGATCGGCTCCTGGGCGAGCTCGTTGAGCCGCAGCGCGAGGCGCTCGGCGCCGCGGCGGTTGTTGACGAAGATGAGGGTGCTGCGGTGCTCGCGGACGAGCTCCAGAAGCTTCGGGTAGATCGCCGGCCAGATCGACTTGCGCGTCGCCTCCTGCCCGGTGCCCTCGAACGGGTCGAGGACGACGTTGGCGTCCGGCTCGACCATCGACTCGACCGGCACGTGGATCTGCAGGTCGAGCGGCTTGCGCACGCCGGTGTCGACGACCGTGCACGTGCGTTTCGGGCCGACCAGGAAGCGGCCCACCTCCTCGAGCGGGTTCTGCGTGGCGCTCAGCCCGATCCGCTGGACGTCGCGGCCGGCCGCCTCGGCCAGCCGCTCGAGTGTGAGCGCCAGGTGAGCGCCGCGCTTGGTCTGCGCGACCGCATGGATCTCGTCGACGATCACCTGCTCGGTGCCGTCGAAGATCTTCGCCGCCTGGCTCGTGAGCATCAGGTACAGCGACTCGGGCGTGGTGATGAGGATGTCCGGCGGGTGGCGGACCATCGCCTGGCGCTCTCGCTGCGGCGTGTCGCCGGTCCGGATCGCGACGTTGACGTCGGCGCCGATTCCGCGCAGCGGCGCGCGCAGGTTCTTCTCCACGTCGTACGAGAGCGCCTTCAGCGGCGACACGTAGACGAGGCGGGTGCGGTCGGCGGTCGGCTCGGCCACGAACCGGTCGAGCGCCCAGAGGAACGCTGCCAGCGTCTTGCCCGAGCCGGTGGGAGCGGATATCAGCGTGTGCTCGCCGGTGGCGATCGCCGGCCAGGCCTGTGCCTGGGCGGGCGTGGGAGCCGCGAAGGCGCGCTCGAACCACTCACGAACCTGCGGCGTGAAGCTTGCAAGCGGCACTCCTCAGAGGGTACGTAGACGACGTGGAGTCTCGGTCGTGCTAGCTCCCGTTTCGGCCTCGCTGGCGATTCTGGGCGGCTCCGCGCAGGAGCCGGTCTGCCGCGGGCAGCTCTCGCCGGCGGCGGAGGAGCAGGCCAGAATCGAGGGGTACGCGGCCGAGCGCGCGAGGTACGGCTTCCGGAGCGACATCCAGTACGCGCGCGAGCTGATCGAGGCGGGCCATCTCGAGATCTACCCGTCGTTCCCCGTCACGCC
>JBKOYW010000157.1:0-6181 GCA_046744275.1 Actinomycetota bacterium | reverse complement strand
GTTCGGCCCCGCACAGGCGGCCGTGGCCCGCGGCGTCGTCGACTCGGTCCGCGAGGGCGTCATCAGCGAGGGCGACATCGACGACCTCTGCATCATCTGCGGCGTGTTCATCCACTGGGACGCCACGGACGACAAGAAGATCTTCGATTACAACTACCAGGCCACGAAGGAGTCGATCGCGCGCGCGCTCAGCAACGAGCCCAGCGTGAGCGCGGTGATCGAGGCGGAGGAGGCGGCGCGCCACCCGTTCGCGGCGGGCGTGGAGGGCTAGCCGACCACGGCAGACCCATCGACTGAACCGAGCCGGCCCGGTCGGCTGGACGGTCTGCACGCCGTCGTGACCGGCGCGAGCAGCGGGATCGGACGTGCCATCGCCGAGACCTATGCCGCCGAGGGAGCCGTGGTGCTGCTCACGCACCGCGCCTCGCCCGAGCGCGGGCGTGAGGTCGCCGACGCGATCGCGGCGCGTGGCGGGCGCACGCTCGTCCGTCAGGCCGATCTCGCAACGCGCGACGGCTGCGAGCGCCTGGTCGCCGAGGCGCGCGACGAGCTCGGCCGGGTCGATGTTTGGGTCAACAACGCCGGCGCCGACGTGCTCACCGGCGAGGCGGCCGGGTGGGAGTGGGAGCGCAAGCTCGACGTCCTGCTCGCGGTCGACCTCAAGGGCACGATCGCGTGCTCGTACGCGATCGGCGAGGTCATGCAACGCCAGGAGCGCGGCGGGACGGTCGTCAACATGAGCTGGGACCACGTGACGACCGGCATGGCCGGCGACGACCCGCAGCTGTTCGCCGCGGTCAAGGGCGGCGTCCTGGCGTTCAGCAAGAGCCTCGCGCGCGCCCTGGCGCCCGACGTGCGCGTCAACGTCCTGTGCCCGGGATGGATCGAGACCAGTTTCGGCGAGCAGGCCGATCGCGACTTCTACCGCTCGGTGGCGCAGGACACGCCGCTGGGGCGCTGGGGCCGCCCGCAGGACGTGGCGGACGCGGCGCTCTACCTCGCGTCGCCAGAGGCCGCGTTCGTCACCGGTCAGGCGATCAACGTCAACGGCGGCGTGGTGATGTAGCGCCGGGCGTGCTGTAGTCAGCGGAGACCGCTTAAGGAGGCTTCCATGGAGGCAAGCGCCAAGCCCAAGACCTACGGGCCCGACGAGGTCGAGGCCAAGCTCAAGGAGCACGGCCTCGACGACTGGTACCTCGAGGGCGAATGGATTCGCCGGAAGTTCAACACCGACGGCTGGCCGTCGACGCTCATGGCCGTCAACGCCGTCGGCTATGTGTGCGAGGCGGCCTACCACCACGCCGACCTCTCGGTGACGTGGGGCAAGCTGTGGGTCAAGCTGATGAACCACGCCGCCGGCGGCATCACCGACAAGGACTTCGCGGTGGCGCGGCAGATCGAGGACACGGTGCTGTGGCGCCCCGGCGACGACAGCCCGTTGGAGGGGACGCCGAACAAGTTCGTGTACAGCAAGGGCAGCCGTTAGGCCCTGGCGCCGCGGGCGCCGCGATGGCCGATCGATACCTGTTCGTGACCGGCAAGCTCGCGGCGCCCGCGCTGCACGAGACGCTGCGGAGGGCCGACCTGCCGTTCGACTACGTGGTGGCGGTGATGCGGATCACGGTCGCCGCGCTGATGACCGCCGACTGGATCGCCCGCCGGCTCGAGGTCCCGCCCGGCGTCACGCGGATCATGATCCCGGGCATGTGCCAGGGCGACCCGTCGGTACTCAGCGAGCAGTTCGACGTCCCGGCCGAGAAGGGCCCCGCCGACCTCAAGCGCCTGCCGGCGCACTTCGGCCAGGCCGACGCGCGCTCGCGCTACGGCGGCCGCGACATCCGCGTCTTCGCCGAGATCAACAACGTGCCGCACCTCGACCGCGAGCGGATCGTCGAGGCGGCGGGCTACTACCGCGACAGCGGCGCCGATGTCATCGACCTCGGGCTGTCGCTGGACCGGAACTGGCTCGAGGAAGGGCCCGAGGTCATCGCCGAGCTCAAGGCCCGCGGCTTCACGCTCAGCATCGACACTCTCGACCCCGACGAGATCCTCATGGCCGACGCCGCGGGCGTGGACTACGTCCTCAGCCTCAACGGGCAGAACCTCCACGTGGCGGACAAGCTGCGCGCGACGCCCGTGCTGATCCCCGACACGCCCGACGACCTCGACAGCCTCGACGCGACGATCGCCCACCTACAGGAGCTCGGCAAGCCGTTCATGGCGGACCCGATCATCGAGCCGATCGGCTCGGGCTTCGCCGCAAGCCTCGGCCGCTACCTGGAAGTGCGCCGCCGCCATCCCGACGTCGAGATGTTCATGGGGATCGGCAACCTGACCGAGCTCACCGAGGCCGACACCACCGGCGTGACCGCGATGCTGCTCGGCTTCTGCCAGGAGCTCGGCATCCGCAACGTGCTGACCACCGAGGTCATCGACTGGGCGCGCGGCGCGGTCCGCGAGGCGGTCCTGGCCGCCCAGCTCATGTACTTCGCCCAGCAGGAGGGCACGCCGCCCAAGCACGTCGACGGCCGGCTGCTCACGATCAAGGACGAGGAGGTCCGGCCCTACACCGAGGCCGAGCTGCGCGAGCTGCACGCCAGCATCACCGATCCCAACATCCGCATCTTCACCGACGCCGACTGGATCTACGCGTTCAACGCCGACCGCTTCGTCAAGGGCACGGACATCAACCAGATCTTCGACGAGCTCGGCGTCGACGAGCACACGCACGCCTTCTACCTCGGGAAGGAGCTCATGAAGGCCGCCATCGCCCGCGGGCTAGGCAAGAATTACGGGCAGGAGTCCCCGCTGGACTGGGGCTACCTGACCTTCGACGAGCCGCGCCGCGAACGCGTCCGCCTCACGGCCCGCCGCAGCGACGACGACTCGACCGAGGAGGGATCGTGAAGAAAGTCCTGCTTCAGCTCGACACCGACGAGCACCCCAGCCCCTTCGACGCGATCGTCGCGCACGACGCCGACGTCGACGTACTGCTTTCGCACGGCGGCGTGAAGCCGGACGAGACGCGCGCGCTCGTGCAGGATGCGTTCTTCACCCGCGGCGTGGAGGACCTCAAGAACACGGCCGTGTGGGTGGGCGGCAAGGACGTCGCCGCGGGTGAGCAGATCTTCGCCCAGGTCCAGAAGGCGTACTTCGGCCCCTTCCGGGTCTCGGTGATGCTCGACTCGAACGGCTGTAACACGACCGCGGCGACGACGATCGCGCGGATCGCCAAGGCGCGCAACCTGGACGGCAACCGCGCGGTCGTGCTCGGCCTGGGAGCCGTGGGCCTACGCTCGGCCACACTGCTGCAGCAAGAGGGCTGCGAGGTCACCGTCGCCTCGCTGCCGCCCGACCTGTTCGGCGACGACCGCCCCTATCACCGTCCCCGCGGGCTCAGCGTCGCCGAGCAGCTCGGCCTCGCCATCCGCGAGCCGAGTGACCGCTCCGAGCTCGAAGCGACGCTCGATGGCGCACAGATCGTCCTGGCGGCCGGACCGGCCGGCGTGGAGCTGTTGGCCCGCGATGCGTGGGCGGCGGCTGAGTCCGTCGAACTGCTGGCCGACTACAACGCGGCGGAGCCGCTGGGCATCGAGGGCACGAAGGCGACCGACGACCTCGCCGACCACGACGGCAAGCTCGTGCTCGGCGCGCTGGCGATCGGTGGCCCGAAGATGAAGGTGCACAAGGCCTGCGTGAGGCGGCTGTTCGAGAGCAACGACCAGGTGCTCGACACCGACGCCGTCTACGCGATCGCCAAGGAGCTCGTTTGAGCCGCGACGGTCCGCGCGTGGCGGGCGTCGACCCTGGCACGTTCTCGTTCGACGTGTGCGCGCTCGACGGGGGCGGGGTTATGCTCGAGCGCAGCTTCCGCACCGTCGACGTGGCCGGCGATCCGGCGCAACTGGTCAAGGCGCTCGTGGACCACGGCCCGTTCGAGCTCGTGCTCGGCCCGGCCGGCTACGGGCTGCCGCTCGTTCCCGTCGAGCAGGTCGGCGAGCCCGAGCTCGCGCTCATGCTGCTCGTGCGCGAGGACGAGCCGCGCGGCCCCGTCGGCGTCGGCGGGATGCGCTCGATCGTGCGCGCGCTCATCGCGGCGGGACTGCCGCTCGTGTTCGGCCCCGGCGCGATCCATCTGCCGACCATCCCGGCGTACCGCAAGTGGAACCGCATCGACCTGGGGACCGCGGACAAGGTCGCGAGCGTCGCGCTGTGCATCGCCGACCAGGCGCGCCGGCTCGGCATCGACTTCGCCGAGACGTCGTTCGTGATGCTCGAGCTCGGCGGGGCGTTCAGCGCCGCGCTCGCCGTCGACGGCGGGCGCATCGTCGACGGGCTCGGCGGTTCGGCCGGGCCGATCGGGGCGCGGGCGTGCGGTGCGCTGGACGCGGAGTCGGCGTACCTCCTCGGCGCTGCCCTGTCGAAGCGGACGGTGTTCAGCGGCGGCGCGCTCGACCCGCAGGGTGAGCTCGATCTCTCGGAGGGGCTGGAGGCGCTGCGCGGCGAACCGCGCCACCGGGAGGGATGGCTCGCCCTGGAGGAGGGCGCGGCCAAGGCCGCGCTCGCGCTGACGATCAGCGCGCCGGCCCCGCGCGAGATCCTCATCGCGGGGCGCCTGGCGGAGGCGCCGGGCATGCTTGAGGCGCTCGCCGCACGGCTTGCCCATGTGGCGCCGGTGCGGACGGCGGCGGGCCTCGGCGCGCACGTGAAGGCCGCCGCACAGGGCGCGGCAGTGCTGGCTGACGGTCTGGCGGGCGGGCGCTATGCGGCGCTCGTCGAGCGCCTGGGCGTGCGCGACGCGAGCGGCTCCGCGCTCGATCACCTCAGGATCCACGGCGCCGATCGGATTCGGCTGCGCTGATCAGCCGGCGGCGTCGAGCCACTCGCGCATCGTTGTGTGATGCGCGACGTGCTGGCCGGCGTCGAGCTCGCGGCGTAGCTCGCCGAGCAGCCCGGAGCGCTCGGCGACGACGTTGTGCTGGTGGATCGTCTCGAGGTTCTCCTGGCGCGCCGACACGAAGGCGTCGTCGCGGAGGCCGCCGAAGCGCTCGATCGCGCCTCGAATCGCCTCGCGCACGCAGTCCTCCACGAACCTCGGACGACGCGCGGCCTTCTCGACCACCACGCCCTCATCCGAGCGCTTCATCAGCTCGTAGATCTCGCTGGACATCGAGTCTTCGACGATGGCGAGGAGCTCCGCCGCGTCCACGTCGGTGTCGCAGTCCTCGGGCAGCCCGAGGTGGAGTGTGCCCAGGCCGCGCTGGTTGTGCGTCGCAACCGGCACGGCCTCGAAGATGCTGGCGATCTCGTCGTCGTTGAACCCATCGGCGGCCAGGCGCTCGCGCGAGCGTCCGACAACCAGCTGCTGCGCGCACGGGCACGCCGTCATCCCTTGCGCGGCGACGCCCACGAGCCGGCGCGTCCCGTGCTCGGAGGCGACCGCCGAGCCGAACAGCGTGTAGATCTCCTGGGTGGCGATCCCGGATACCGGCGCCGGCTTGTGCTCTGGATAGCGGGCGGCGATCGTCACCTCCGCGCGCAGCGCGTCTTGACGCTCACGCACCTCGACGGCGATTCGCTGGGCGAGCTGCTCGGCCTTGAAGCCGCCCTCGCCGAGCACCACCTCGCCGATGACGTCGTTGACGACCTCCTCGAAGCGCGACATGTGCGCGCCCTTCTGCTTCGGTCCGAGCTCGACGAAGCAGTCGAGCTTGACGTAATAGAGCTGCTCGGCACCGCGTGGCCCGATGCGGGTGACCTTCTCGACGTTTGTCACGCCGACACGCGACAGCGACACAGGGATCGCCGGGGCCGACGCCTGGACGTCGGGGACCCGGGGGACAGGCGTCGGCTCCATCGACCCGGAGCGTATCGAGGCCGATTCGGCGCCTCGCGACGATTAGCTCACGCTCTATGAGAGCGACTCGAATCTTTCTTGTTTGGCGAACTCTTCTGCCCTAGCTTCACCGCCTCGTGCTTACGAACACACGCAAGGGCGGTGCCCGCTTGATGGAGAAGAAGGACCGCTGGGCGGCGGGCATCACGCCGTACGCGGAGATGGGCTACTACGACCCGGACTACGAGCCCAAGGACTCCGACATCCTCGCGGCGTTCCGGGTCACGCCGCAGCCCGGCGTCGACCCGGTCGAGGCCGCGGCGGCGGTGGCCGGCGAATCCTCCA
>JBKOYW010000236.1:0-5380 GCA_046744275.1 Actinomycetota bacterium | reverse complement strand
CGGCAACCAGCTCAACCGCTCGACCGACCGCGGCGACACGTGGACGGCTCTCAGCCCGCCGCATCCGGACGACCTCACCGGCACGTTCGCGCCCGGCCGCGACGACCCGATCTACCGCAACTGGGGCACGATCACGACGGTCGGCGTCTCCAAGAGCGACCCCGAGACCCTGTTCGTGGGCACCGACACCGGCCGCGTGTGGAAGACGCACGACCTCGGGGCCCACTGGACCGAGTTCGTGGGCAAGGGCCTGCCCGACCGGTGGGTCACGCGAGTCGCCGTCGACCCGCGCGACGAGGACATCGTGTACGTGACGTTCTCTGGATTCCGCAACGGCGAGAACGCGGCGCACGTGTACCGCACGACCGACGGCGGGCAGCGCTGGCGCAACATCAGCGCGAACCTGCCGAACGCGCCGGTCAACGACGTCGTGCTCGACCGCCGCACGATCTACGTCGGCACGGACGTCGGCGTGTTCTCGCTCCGCGACGGGCATCGCAACTGGAAGCCGGTCGGCCGCGGGCTGCCGCTCGCGCCGGTGCTCGACCTGCGGCTGCACGGCCCGTCGGACACGCTGTACGCCGGGACGTTCGGACGCAGCGTCTGGGCGGTGGGCATCTGAACGGCTTCAGGGACAGGGGCGCGTGAGCACGTTGTCGCGCTCACTGCGCTCGTCGATCAGGTCGAGCGGATCGGCGGTCGCCGTCACCGACGTGCCGCGCTCGCACACCGGGCCGGCGACCTCGACCAGCGTCTCGGCGCCCGGCGCGAGCGTCTGGACGACCTGCGTCGGGATCCCGGTGATCTCGAGGTCGAACGGACCGCTCTCGCTGCGGCCGGTGTTGGCGATGAGCACGACGTAGGTGGAGCCGCCCTCGACGGACAGCGCCTTGAGTTTGAGATTCGGCCGGTGGTCGGGCTGCCAGCACGTGCGCGAGCGGGCGCGCGCGTGGGCGACCGTGCGGCCTTCATCGTCGAGCCACCGGAAGCGCACGAGCGTGCGGTAGCTGGCGGGGCCGACGAGCGCACTCACGCGCCGCGAGGAGATGTAGCGGGTGGTCTGCGGATCCGCGGTCCGCCAGCCGCCCAGCTCCGGCGCGACGACCTTCTTCCACTCCTTGCCGGTCTTGCGCGCCTCGAGCGTGAAGCGCAGCTTCATCCGGGCCGCGCCGGGGACCTGGTCCATCCGCGCCTCGAACTCGGCCGCCCGCTCGCGCGGCACGCACGCGGTCAGCGCGACGCTCGCCGGCGCCGCGGCGGCGGCCGCCGGCGAGACGAGCAGGAGCGCGGTGGCGATGAGCGCCGTACGGAGCATGGGCTCCACATAACGCCCGAAAGGCGCCCGAGTTTCGGCGCGGTCGAGAGCGAAGCGGTTACGGGGGCCCGGATGGCCCCCGTCCCATCAGAGCGCCGGCCGGATGCCGGCAAGGGCTATGTCACCTGGTACATCGGCCCGTCGCCGCCCTCGGGCGGCGTCAGGCGCCCGCCCTTGGCGGTGATCGCGCCGCACTGCACGCAGTTCGACGGGTTCACGGTCAGGTCGACGTAGCCGTTCTGCGGCGCGTCCTCGGGGATCTCGTAGACCCCGGCGGGGCACATCCACGTCCACGCCTCGGCGACCTCGCGCGGCACCCGCTTCTGGATCCGGATGTGGCTCGGCGCGTCATCGCGCGTCGCGTTGCCGGTCAGGAAGACGCCCGAGAGCTTGTCGAACGTGTACTTGCCGTCGGGCTTCGGATACCGCTCGTCGCGGTTCGAGGGCTCGACCGGGCTGTCCGCGTCGCGGTGCGTCGCCCAGTGCCCGCCCGGGAAGCGGCCCTTGGTGACGACCATCGCGTTGGTGATCGCGCCGCCAATGATCAGCCCCTTGCCGAACGGCTGCTTCATGTTGCGCGACTGCCAGAGGTCCTTGCCGATCTCGGAGTCGTAGACCGCGGTCTCGTACGCGGAGAAGTCGGTCGAGCCGGCCTTCAGCTGCCGGTAGATCGTGTCGGCCGCGAGCATGCCCGAGCGGATCGCGTAGTGGATGCCCTTCAGGCGCGGCACGTTGACCATGCCGCCCGCGTCGCCGCACACCACCATGCCGGGCGCGTGCAGCCTGGGCATCGCCCAGTACCCGCCCTCGGGGATCGCCTTCGCGCCCCACGCGACGCGCTTGCCGCCCTCGAGGATCTTGCGCACGAGCGGGTGGAGCTTGAACTCCTGCAGGACGTCATGGACGGAGAGCCGCGCGTCGGTGTGGTCGAGGCCGATCACGAACCCGATCGACACCTTCGGCGTCTCGCCCTCGCGGTTCATCCCGTAGATCCAGGAGCCGCCGAACTCCTTCCACTTCGCGCCCGGCCGGAGCGGCCAGCCGAGCGTGTGGACCACCTTGCGGAACGGCTGCTCGACCTCCCACACCTCCTTGACGCCGAGCGCCCACACCTGCGGATCGTTGCCCGCCAGGTCGAGGCCCTTCAGCGCCGCGCCGGTCAGGTGGCCCCAGCAGCCCTCCGCGAGCACGGTCGCCTTCGCGACGACGTCCGAGCCCGGCTCGAAGTTCGACTTCTCGCCGCCCTCCTTGTCGCGCCCCTTGTCGCCGGTGCGCACGCCGCGCACGACGCCGTCCTCGACCAGCAGCTTGTGGCCGGTGGTCTCGGTCAGCAGGTACGCGCCGGCCTCCTCCGCCTTCTCGGCCAGCCAGCGGTTGAGCTCGGCCAGCGCGACCACGTGGTTGCCGTGGTTGCGGAACGGCGGCGGGGTCGGCTTCAGCGGCACCGCGCGCTTGCGGTTGAGCATGAAGTAGACGGTCTCGCCCTCGACCGGGCCGTAGCTCGGCCACGAGTCGTCGTCGGGGAACAGCTCCTTGATCGCGGACGGGTTCATCACCGCGCCGGAGAGCTGGTGGGCGCCGGCGACCTTGCCCTTCTCGATCACCGCGACCGGCACCTCGCCGAGCCTCTCGGTCAGCTCCGGGTCGTTCTCGAGGAGCTGGAGCAGCCGGATCGCGCACGCGAGCCCGGCCTGGCCGCCGCCCACGATCGCGACGCCGACCTCGATCCGCTCGTCCTCGGGGTCGGTCGGAGGCCCGATGAACTCCTCCGCCGAGTCGACCGGCGGCGGGTACTCGCTCGGCGCCGTCACGTCAGGAGCCCTTCTTCGCCTTCACGGCCTCGGTGAGCTTGGGGACGATCTTGTTGAGGTCGCCCACGACGCCGAGGTCCGAGAACTCGAAGATCGGCGCGTTCGAGTCCTTGTTGATCGCGACGATGTTCTCCGAGCTCTGCATGCCGACCTTGTGCTGGATCGCGCCCGAGATGCCGGCCGCCAAGTAGAGCTTCGGCGCGACCGTCTTGCCGGTCTGGCCGATCTGGGCGGCGTACGGGTACCAGCCGGCGTCGACCACCGCTCGGGTGGCCGCCACCGCGCCGCCGAGCGCGCCGGCCAGCTCCTCGAGCTGGTCGAAGCCCTCCTTCTTGCCGAGGCCGCGGCCGCCGGCGACGAGGATGTCGGCGTCCTCGATGTTGACGTCGGCGCCACGCTGCTCGCCGCGCTGGACCATGGTGGCCTTCAGGGAGTGCGGGGCGAACTCGACGTCGACGTCCTCGACCGCCGCAGCGCCGGAGCCGGACTCGCGAGCCTCGAACGCGTTGAGGCGGCCGATGATCACGCCGACCTTCGAGCGGTAGTGCACGTCGGCGACCTGGGAGTCCTTGAGAATCGGGCGCTTCGCGACGAGCTTGCCGTCCTGCGCGACCACCTCGGTGACCTCCATGACCACACCGGCGTCCAGGCGCGCGGCTAGGCCGGCGCCGATCTCGAACCCGAGCAGGCCGCCGCCGAACAGCAGGTAGTCGTGGTCGTTGTCGGTCGCGACCTTCGCCATCGCGTCGACCACCGGCTGCGCGAGACCCTCCGGGCCCTCCGCGCGGAACACCTTGGTGGCGCCGTACGTGCCGAGCGAGCCGACGAGGTCGTCGGGCAGCCCGGCCTTGTCGCCGACCACGATCGCGTGACACTCAGTGCCGAGCTCGGAGGCGAGGCGTGCGCCCTCGGAGACGGCGCCGAGCGAGTTCTTGTTGAAGGCGCCCTCGTAGTGGAGCGCGTAGACCAGGATCCCGCTCATGCCAGCAGCTTCCTCTCGTCGAGCCAGGCGACGATCTGCTCGACCGTCTCCGCGGTGTCCTCGTCCTCGATGATCCTGCCGGCCTCCTTGGCGGGCGGCGCCGCGAACTCGGAGCAGTGCGCGCGCGCGCTGTCGAACCCGACGCGGTCGGCCTCGATGCCGGCGTCACCGGCGGAGAGTGTGGCGAGCGGCTTCTTCTTGGCGCCCATGATCGCCTTCAGCGACGGGTAGCGCGGCTCGTTGATGGCGTCGCCGACCGAGATGACAGCCGGCAGCTCCACGAGCACGGTGTCGTAGCCGTACTCGGCCTGGCGCTCGCAGCGCAGCTTGCCGTCCTGCACGTCCATCTTGATCACCTGGGTGAGCGACGGCATCTGGAGGTGGTCGGCCACGACCGCGCCGATCGTGTAGCACTCGCCGTCGTCGGACTGCTGGCCCAGCAGCACGAGGTCGGGCTGCTCGGCGGCGAGCGCCTGGGCGAGCGCGTAGCCGGTGCCGTTGACGTCCGAGCCCGCGAGCGCGTCGTCGGTCAGCTGGACGGCGCGGTCCGCGCCGAGCGAGACCGCCTTGCGCAGCGCTCGCTCGGCCGACGCCGGGCCCATCGTGACGGCGACGACCTCCTCGACGTCGATCGCCCCACCCTCCTTGAGCTGCATCGCCGCCTCGATGGCGTGCGTGTCGAACGGGTTGAGGTTCTTCTCCCCGCTGCGGTCCAGCCGCCCCGTCGAGGGGTTGATCCGCTTCTCGACGGCGGCGTCCGGCACCTCTTTCACCAGGACGCAGATCTTCACTGACGCACCTCTTATTCGGATAGCCCTTGCCGGCATCCGGCCGGCGTTCTGAAACGAACGGTCGCCATCCGGGCGCCCGAAACGGATCCTACCGCGTTGACTGACGAGTCAATCGCATAGTTCGAGCAGGCGCGCCAGTACGCGCATGCGCAGTTCGCCCTCGGGCGGCGCCATCCCCAGGAGGTCGGCGAGCCACAGTCCGTCGGCCGCCAGCCGGGCCACCGTGGCCTCCACGGGATCACCGCCCTCCGTGACGATGCGATCCTGCCACGTCGCGTATCGCTCGCGCACCGCGGCGAGCACGTCGGGGTCCGCGACGAGCGCCGCGAGCAGGCCCGCCTCCTCCGCCTTGGCGCCGTCGGAGGCGCGCACGTACCCGATCGGGAACGTCCCGCCGGCCTCGTCGATGTCGCGCTGGAACTCGTCCAGCCAGCGCTCGACGAGCCCGTCGAGCAGCTCGCGCTTGGAGGCGAAGTGGTAC
>JBKOYW010000533.1:0-4730 GCA_046744275.1 Actinomycetota bacterium | reverse complement strand
CGCTCGGGTCGCTCGCCTACGGCTCCTTCGCCACCGGCCTCGGCACCGGCGCCACCCTGCTCGCGCTGGGGGGCGGGTTCCTCGCGCTGGTCGCGGGTGTCGCGCTCCTCGCCCCGCGCCTGGTCCGCCCGCTCGTCACCGTGCTCGGCCTCCCGGCCCGGCGCCTCGGCGGCACCGCCGGGGCACTCGCCGGCCAGAACGCGACCCGCAACCCGGGCCGCACGGCGACGACCGCCGCCGCTCTGATGATCGGGCTCGCGCTGGTAACGGCCGTCGCGACGCTCGGCGCCGGCCTCCGCCATTCCACCACCAGCGCCCTCAGCGACCAGATCAGCGCCGATTACGTGGTCACGTCGGCCGACGGCTTCGAGCGGTTCGGCAAGTACGCCCGTCAGGCGCTGCCCGCCGTCCCCGGCGTCGGCACCGCGTCGGTCGTCCTCGACGGCAAGGCGCGTGCGCTCGGCAAGGACGTCCAGGTCGAGGGCGTCGACCCCGCCACGATCGGCCGCACCTACCGGTTCAACTGGAGCGACGGGTCCTCGGCCGCCGCGCTGACCGACCTCGGCGACGACGGCGCGATCGTCAAGCGCTCGTTCGCCGACAAGCACCACCTGCGGATCGGCAGCCGCTTGACGATCACGGGCCCGGGCGGCCGCCGCCTCGCGCTGCGCGTCCGCGGCATCCACGCGCCGCCGGTGTTCGACAAGGTCAGCCCGGTGCTAGGGCCGATCGTGATCTCGAGCGACGCGTTCACGCCGGTGTTCCCGCGGCCGAAGGTCCTGTTCGGGCTGCTGAAGCTCGACCGCGGCGCGACGCCGGAGACCACGGCGACCCTGCAGCGGGAGCTGCGCCGGCTGCCCGGCGCCGAGCTGCAGACCACGGCCGACTGGGCGGAGAGCCAGTCCGCGCCGATCAACAAGCTGCTCAACCTGCTCTACGTGCTGCTCGCCCTGTCGATCGTGGTCAGCCTGTTCGGCATGGTCAACACGCTGATCCTGGCCGTGTTCGAGCGGACGCGCGAGCTCGGCATGCTGCGGACGATCGGCATGACGCGCCGGCAGGTCCGCCGGATGGTGCGCCACGAGAGCACGATCACCGCGCTGATCGGCGCCGGCCTCGGCCTACCGATCGGGCTGGCGCTCGCCGGCGTGGTCACGAAGGCGCTGTCGGACCAGGGGCTGCGGTTCACGGTCCCGACCGGCATGCTCGCCGCGTTTGTCGGTGCCGCGGTCCTCGCCGGGCTCGTGGCGGCGATCGCCCCGGCCCGGCGGGCCGCGCGGCTCGACGTGCTACGGGCGCTCCAGTACGAGTGACGGCTACAGCGCGCGCATGCGGTTGTTGCGCGCGTTGTGCTCGGCCACGTGCCTCGCCGGCTCGCCGTCGGCGTGGGGGCGCGTTTCCCACCTCTGCTCGTGTGGTGCGATGACGCGGTGGCCCATCGTCCGAGGATGACACGCGAGGTACGCTCGGACGGCGATACGGCCGGCCGCGAAGAGCTACAGGCCGGGGGCCGGCTCGGGCATGGGGAAGAGCCTGACGAAGCGCTGCACCGCCGCCTTGTCGCCCTCGATCGTCAAGCTCCCCGAGCGTTGCGCGTCGGCGAGCGACCGGCCCCCCCAGAGCAGGGCGTCGAACGTGCCGGGGTCGGTGTCAATCGTCGCGTCGGCTTGATCAGCGCCCCCGCGCGCGACCGCGATCTCATCGTCTGCCACCTCGATCCGAAAGCGATCCTCGCCCAGTCGCAGCTCGTAGCCGGCGCGTAGTCCCTGCGCGGCGCCCGGGTCGAACAACCCGCGGAGCGCCAGGATGATCGAATCCGCCGACACGATCGGAGCGTCGCCCGGCGGCGTCGGCGAGCGCGCGGCCCAGCGGCCCAGTGAGATGACTATCTCCTCGAGGCCGAGGCCCCAGTCGGTCAGCTCGTAGACGCGCGAGCCCGCCGGCGGTGGGAGCTTGCGCCGCCGGACAACCCCAGCACGCTCGAGCTCGCGCAGGCGCTCGGAGAGAACGTTGGGGCTCGCGTTGGGAAGGCCCCTGCGCAGGTCCGTGTAGCGCTTCGGCCCGAGCACCAGCTCGCGGACGATGAGCAGCGCCCAGCGCTCGCCGACGACGTCAAGGGCGCGCGCAATCGCGCAACCGTCGCCGTATGTGCGCATCGTCGCCATGCGCACAGAATCATAGCGGGAAGTCCTGTTCCCGACCTAACTAGTAGTTCTTTAGGAGTATATGCTATGCTTCTGCAACCGCCACCCAAGGAGGCAATGTGATCACCCGCAAAGCGATCAACCCCTGGTCTTGGTCCATCAATCTGGGCTTCGACCAGGCCCAGCTCGTCGAGGGGCACCAGCGGCAGCTCGTCTGCAGCGGACAAGACGCGGTCGACGCCGACGGCAACCCCCAGCATCCGGGCGATATGGCGGCGCAGCTCGAGCTGGCGCTCGACAACCTGGAGGCCGTACTGGCCGCCGCCGACATGACCCTCGCCAACATCGTGCGGCTCACCGTGTACACCACCGACTTCGACGAGCTGCTCAAGCACTGGGCAAGGCTTACGGACCGCTTTGGGAACTCCGATGGTGGCTTTGCGACCACCCTGCTCGGCGTCTCGCGGCTGCCAGCGCCACAGCTCCTCGTCATGCTCGAGGCAACCGCGCTTGACTGAGCCGCAGCCGGGCCGCGGCTCATATGACTGATCAGAAGTCGATCCGCATCACGACGCGTCGCAGCGTGGGCCGGCTGACAACGGTGAAGCCGGCGTCGGCGAACACGCCTTCGGTGCCGACGTGGAGCTCCTCCAGGATCACGTCCTTCGTGGTGATGGGGTAGCCCTCGATGGCGCGGGCGCCGCGCTCGCGGGCGAAGTCCACCGCTGCGCGCGCGAGTGCCCGGCTGACGCCGCGCTTCCGGAAGCCCGCGCGCGTGAAGAGGCAGGTCACGGCCCAGACGCTCTCGTCGGCCCTGTCCTCCGCTCGACCCTCCCAGGGGACGCGGTAGTGGCGCAGCAGCCCCTCGTAGGCGGTGCGCGGCTCCACCGCGCACCAGCCGACGGGCTCGCCGTCGAGGTACGCGACGAGCCCGCTGGTCGTGTCCGACCCAGGATGGCCGCAGTCGGTCTGCTGGCGCAGCCGGAACGCGCGTTCCTCGACGGGGAACGAGCCAAACGACTCCCGCGGCCGGAGCTTGTACCGCTGGCACTGGCACCTGGCCGCCTGGCCGCGCGTGCCGAAGACCGTGTGCAGGTCTTCCCAGCTCGCCTCGTTGGCGGGCACGACGGAGATCGCAGGTTCCGTTGCCGTCATGCGCGCGAGTACTACAACAGTCGCGCGCGACGCCTCCGATCAGTGGCGGGTTCTGTCG
The DNA here is from genome assembly GCA_046744275.1 of Actinomycetota bacterium. Taxonomy (GTDB): domain Bacteria; phylum Actinomycetota; class Thermoleophilia; order Solirubrobacterales; family Solirubrobacteraceae; genus DASSUW01. The sequence goes on along the minus strand of JBKOYW010000533.1, from coordinate 1,373 downwards.
CGCGTGCCGGGGCGGGTGTGTGTCAGATCGCGACGTGGCCCGATGAGTTCGGGCCGTCGGCCTGGTCTGATCCGGCATGCCCAACCGTGAGCCCAACGAGACGACGAACCTCGACACGATCTACGGATCGTCGACGATCCCGTGGAGCCCGGCCTGCACGATCTCCGCGAGCGTGCCGGGCATGGACCTGGTCTTCGAGGGCGAGGCCCGGCGCGTCGCCGACACGCCGACGCTCGAGGCGGTCGCCGCGATCTACCGCGAGGGCGGCTGGCCCGTGCAGGTGGATGGCGACGTGTTCACGGCGCCGTACAGCGCGCCCAGCGCCGGCCCGCCGCCGTGGCACCTCTTCCGGCTTACGGCCCACACCGTGTTCGGCGTCGCGACCGCCGAGCCGCACGGCGCGACGCGCTGGCGCTTCTGAAGCCTCAGGCCACGGCGGCGTGCGGCCGGCAGCGCTATGAGCCGGTGTCGGCCGGCACGCCGCCGAATGCCAGTTCGTTGCCGTCGGGGTCGTGGTAGAGCACCTTGTGTACGCCGTTGGAGTACGTCTGGCGCTCGTCGGGCTCAGGCCCGCGGGCAGCGATCGCCGCCACATGTGCATCGAGGTCGTCGACCATGATCGTCACCACGGAGTTGCCCGCGCCGTCGGCGTGCTCCACGACGTAGACCGACCGGTCTTCGGCAAGCGTCCACACCGCCTCCGTGGCGTGGGGGAAGAACGTCGGCTCGCCGAGCAACCGCTCATACCACGGTCGGGCCGCCTGGAAGTCCCGCACGCGCAGACCCGCGAAGAGATGCAACGACACCGCCGCGAGTGTAGGTCACGCGGCGGCTGGGACACTGTCGCTTCCGGCCCTCGCCGCCGACGCACCGACCCGAGCTGCCGTGGTCCGCGCACGGTGCGGCTGCCCGTACGCAGGCAGCGGGCGGCCGAACCGGAAGACGCTGGTCAGCGCGATAGAGGCATCGGGCAGGTCGCGGGAGTATGCCTGCATGAGCCCGACCGACATCAACATGATCCACGCCGCCGCCGCGCACAGCGTGCGCCTGAGCCGCCGCGGACGTCGCGCCGCCTGAGGACTTCACCGTGACCGTCACCGTCACACCCCGGATGCCCGTCGCCACCGCTCACGCCTACACCCTCCCCACGGTGCGTGAGATTCCCCCGGTGCAGCGCCCGGGCACCTTCGACTCGACCTGGTGACCTGAACCGCGGGCCAGTAGGCCCTCGGGCGGTCGAGCCCCCCGACGACGATCCCTCCTCCACACGCCCGCGCGGCGCTGCCGCGCGGGCGCGTCGTCGTCAACGGCGCCGACCGGGGAGCGCGGCGTGTGCGGCGGGGCGCGCTGCCGCTCCTGCCTCCGGGCAGCAT
>JBKOYW010000367.1:0-3307 GCA_046744275.1 Actinomycetota bacterium | reverse complement strand
GCGCTGATCGCCGACCCCTCGCGCGGCGTCGAGCCCGAGCCGTTCCGGGACTACGTCCGGCGGCGGGCGGCGCGCGAGCCGCTGGCGTACATCCTCGGCCGCAAGGGCTTCCGCCGGCTCGAGCTCGAGGTCGACCCGCGCGTGCTGATCCCGCGGCCGGAGACCGAGCACGTGGTCGAGGCGGCGCTGGACCTGCCGCGGGGTGCCCGGGTCGTCGATGTCGGCACCGGCTCGGGGGCGATAGCGCTCGCGCTGGCCGACGAGCGGCCCGACCTGCGCGTCGTCGCCACGGAGTCGAGCCCGGGCGCGCTGGCCGTCGCGCGGGCGAACGGGGCGCGGCTCGGGCTCGAGGTCGAGTGGCTGGAGGGCGACCTGCTCGAGCCGCTCACCGGACCGGTCGACGCCGTCGTCTCCAACCCGCCCTATGTGCGCGAGGGCGAGCGGCTGGCGCCGGAGCTGGCGTTCGAGCCGGCCGAGGCGCTGTACGCAGGGCCCGACGGGTTCGAGGTCTACCGCCGGCTCGTGCCGGCCGTCGCCGGCATTCCGTTCGTCGCGTTCGAGGTCGGCGCCGGCCAGGCCGCCGAGGTGGCGTCGATGCTGGGCACGAGGGAGGTCATCCGCGATCTGGCGGGCATCGAGCGAGTGGTGGTGGCGCGGCGATGACGTTCGAGGAGTGCATCGTCGCCGGCGGCGTCGTCGTGTTCCCGGCCGACACGGTCTACGGGCTCGCGTGCGACCCCGAGAACGAGCGGGCGGTGGCGCGGCTGTACGAGCTCAAGGGCCGGACGCCCGACAAGCCGGCGGCGGTGATGTTCTTCGATCGCGTGCAGGCGCTTGCCACATTGCCGGACATTACGGCGCGCACGCGCGCGTTGATGGCGCGGCTGCTGCCCGGCGCCGTGACCCTGCTGGTCCCCAGCGACCGGTTCCCACTCGCGGGCGGCGCCGGCACGCTCGGGCTGCGGGTGCCCGACATCCCCGCGCTCGGCTCGGTCCCGGTGCTCCAGACCTCGGCCAACGCGGCCGGGGGACCGGACGCGCGGCGGCTGGAGGACGTCCCGGAGGCGATCCGTCGCGGCGCCGACCTCGTGCTCGACGGCGGCGAGCTGCCGGGCACGCCGTCGACCGTCGTCGACCTGCGCCAGTACGAGCGCGGCGGCGACGTGCGGATCGTCCGCCCGGGCGCCGTCCCCCCCGAGATCGTCGCCGCGGCAGCCGCTGCCGGCGGTGGTACGTTGACGGGTCCATGACCGAACTCCAGCCCGATTACTTCGAGCGCCCGCTCGCCGAGGTCGACCCCGAGGTCGCCGACGCGATCCAGGGCGAGCTCCACCGCCAGCAGTCGACGCTCGAGATGATCGCGTCGGAGAACTTCATCCCGCAGTCGATCCTCGAGTGCCAGGGCTCCGTGCTCACCAACAAGTACGCCGAGGGCCTGCCGGGCAAGCGCTACTACGGCGGCTGCGAGTACGTCGACGTGATCGAGACGCTGGCGATCGAGCGCGCCAAGGCGCTGTTCGGCGCCGAGCACGCGAACGTGCAGCCGCACGCCGGCGCGCAGGCGAACGCCGCCGTCTACCACGCGCTGCTCGACCCGGGCGACACGATCCTCGGCCTCGCGCTGCCGCACGGCGGCCATCTCACGCACGGGATGAAGATCAACGTCTCCGGCAAGCTCTACGACATCGCGCCGTACGAGGTCGACCGCGAGACCAGCATGATCGACATGGACGAGGTCGAGCGGATCGCCAAGGAGCGGCGCCCGAAGATGATCCTGGCCGGCTGGTCGGCCTACCCGCGGTTCCTCGACTTCGACCGCTTCCGCGCGATCGCCGACGAGGTCGGCGCCTACCTGATGGTCGACATGGCGCACTTCGCCGGCCTCGTCGCTGCCGGGGTCCACCCGAACCCGGTGCCGCTGGCCGACGTCGTCAGCACCACCGTGCACAAGACGCTCGGCGGCGCGCGCGGCGGCGCGATCCTGTGCAAGGAGGAGTACGCCAAGAAGATCAACTCGGCCGTGTTCCCCGGCCAGCAGGGCGGGCCGCTCGAGCACGTGATCGCGGGCAAGGCCGTGGCGTTCAAGATCGCCTCGACCGAGCTGTTCCGCGAGCGCCAGCGCCGCACGGTCGCCGGCGCCCAGGCGGTGGCCGACGAGCTGCTGAACGCGGGTCACGGCGTGAGCGTCCTGACCGGCGGGACCGACGTCCATCTCGTGCTCGTCGACCTGCGCGAGTCCGAGCTCGACGGTCAGCAGGCCGAGGACCGGCTGCACGACATCGGCATCACCGTCAACCGCAACGCGATCCCGTTCGACCCGCGGCCGCCGATGGTCACGAGCGGCCTGCGCCTCGGGACCGCGGCGCTCGCCACCCGCGGGCTCCAGGCGGACGATTTCCCGGTCGTCGGCAACCTCATCGCCCGCGCGTTGCAGCCGGGCTTCGAGGACGTGCGCGAGGAGCTGGCCGAGCGGGTCGCCGGGATCGCCGAGCGCTACCCGCTGTACGCGAACCTGGGAGTCGGCGCCGCCGTCTAGCGCTGGTCGGCGAGGACCTTGAGTCCGAAGCCGATCATCAGCGAGCCGGTGACGGCCTGGATCTGCGCGCGGCGGCGGACGAACGCCTCGCGCGCGCGGCCGACGGCCGAGGCCAGGACGAAGTACCACGCGCAGCTCAGCGAGATCTGGATGCCGGCGAGCACGAGCGTCGCCGGCAGCACCGCCGCCTCGGCAGGCACGAACTGCGGCAGCAGCGCGACGTAGAAGAGCGCGACCTTCGGGTTCGAGAGCGCGGTGACCAGACCCATGCGGAACGCCCCGCGCTGCGCGCGGGGCTCGCGCTCCGGCGCCGGCTCGTGCCGCCGGGCGCGCCGGATGGCGGCGACGCCGTAGGCGATCAGCACGATCGCCCCGACGATCTTGAGCGCCGTGTACGCCGCGTGCGACGCCACCACGAGCGCCGAGACGCCGAGCATCGACGCCACGGCCCAGAGGCCGAGCCCGGCCGCGTCGCGGCGCGTTCCCGATGGGCCTGCTTACCGCGCTGTCGAACCCGAAGGTTGGGCTCTTCTACGTCGCCCTGCTGCCGCAGTTCGTGCCGGACGGGGCGGCGGTGCTCCCGGCGACGCTGCTGCTCGCCGGCATCCAGATTTCGCTCAGCTGCGCCTGGTATCTCGTGCTCGCCTCGGCCGTCAGCCGGATCCGCGACGCGTTCACGCGCCACCGCGGCCGGATCCAGGCGGCCACAGGCGCGCTGATGATCGGGTTCGGCGTGCGGCTCCTCGCCGACCGTTAGACGGTGGCGCCGAC
>JBKOYW010000338.1:0-10605 GCA_046744275.1 Actinomycetota bacterium | reverse complement strand
ACCGCGGCCACGGGGCCCGGCTCGCCGCGCGCCTCCGCGAGCTGGCGGCCGGCGGCGTCGCGGTGCTGGTCGCCACCCACGACGCCGAGTTCGCGGCGCGCTGGGCCGACCGGACGGTGCTGCTCGGCGAGGGCCGGCCGGTGGCGGACGCGCCGACCCTGGAGGTGCTCGGCGGCGGCTGGTACTTCGCGACCCAGACCGCCCGGGTGCTGGGCGGCGGCGCCCTGCTTCCCGAGGACGGAGCCAAGCTGCTCGCCGCCACGTCGCGCGACGAGGTCGTGGCCCCGGCCGACGTCGAGGCGCCCGGTGGGGTCGTGCCGCCCGACGATGTCGTGGCCGCGCGGGAGGCGGGATCGTGAGCTGGGTCGCCGCGTCGTTCGCGCTGCTCGCGCTCGCGATCGCCGCCGGCTTCGCCTGGTACGAGCGAGCGCACCCGACCGCTCGCGTCATCGCGCTCGTGGCCACGCTGGCCGCGCTCGCCGCCCTCGGCCGGATCGCGTTCGCGCCGCTCCCCAACGTCAAGCCGACCACCGACATCGTGCTGATCTCCGGCTACGTGCTCGGCGGCGCGCCCGGGTTCGTGGTCGGCGCGGTCGCGGCGCTCGCGTCCAACCTGTTCTTCGGGCAGGGCCCGTGGACGCCGTGGCAGATGGTCGGCTGGGGCGGCGCCGGCCTGGCCGGAGCGGGGCTTGCGCGCGTCGCCGGGCGGGAGCTCGGGCGCGTGCCGCTGGCCGCCGCCTGTGCCGTCGCGTCGCTCGGCTTTGGGGTGGTGATGAACCTCCATCTCTGGGTCAGCTACTCCGGCGACCACACGGCCGCCAAGCTGGCGGCGACGTTCGCAACGTCGCTGCCGTTCGACATCGCCCACGTGGTCGGCAGCGCGCTTTTCTGCCTCGCGTTCGGTCCGGCGCTCGTCAGCGCCCTGTCGCGCTACCGCATGCGGTTCGAGATCCACTGGCTGCCGGCCGCCGCCACCTCGCTCCTGCTCGCTCTCCTGGCGGTCGCCCTCGCGGCGCCCGCCGCCCGCGCGCAGTCAAGCGCCGATGCCGCGGCCGCCAAGGCCTCCGTGCGCTACCTGATCCGCGCCCAGAACGACGACGGCGGCTGGGGCGGCTCGCCGGACCAGTCCTCATCCCAGCTCTACACCGGCTGGACCGCGCTCGGGCTCGCCGCCGCGGGCCGCAACCCGAGGGACGTCGGCAACCCGAGCGCGGTCGCGTATATCCGCGACCACGCGAGCGAGCTGAACGACCTCGGCGAGGTCAACCGGACGATCCTCGTGCTCGTCGCCGCCGGGCTCGAGCTGCGGCTCGGGGACCGCGACCTCGAGCGCGAGCTCGTCGACAGCCAGCGTCCCAACGGCTCGTTCGCGGGCCGCGTCAACACGACCGCGTTCGCGATCCTCGGCCTGCGCGCGGCCGGCCGCCCCACGCGAGACCGAGCCGTCCGGCGCGCCGCCGACTGGATCGTCAGCGAGGTCAACGACGACGGCGGCTTCAACTTCGCCGGCCAGGGCGGGCCGTCCGGGATCGACGACACCGGCGCCGCGCTGCAGGCGCTGGCCGCCGCCGGCCGCAGGCGCAGCGGCACCGTCAAGCGCGCGGCGAAGTTCATCGTGCGCAACCAGGCGTCCGACGGCGGCTTCGCGCTGATCCCCGGCGGCGCCTCGAACGCGCAGTCGACCGCCTGGGCTGTCCAGGGCCTGCTCGCCGCCGGGCGCGATCCGGCCAAGGTCCACCGCAACGGCTCGCGCGACCCGATGAGCTATCTCCGCTCGCTCACCGCCGAGGACGGCGAGGTCCGCTACTCGCGCACCAGCCGGCAGACGCCCGTGTGGGTCACGGCCCAGGCGGTGGCCGCGCTGTCACGCAAGACCCTGCCGCTGAAGAAGGTGCCGCGCGCCACGCGAGCCGTGACCGCGTCCGCCGCGCCCACGCCCACGCCCGCCACGAAGGCCGACCCGAAGAAGAAGAATCCGCAACCGCTCCCGCCCGTGGCGACCGTCGCCGCCCCGGTCGCATCCCCCGCGCTCGCCGCCGCAGCCCAGATCCCGGCTGCGGGCGCGCTGATCGCGGCGCTCATGTGAACCACGTCACGGGCCGCCCGCGAGTGCGCCCCGCACGCGCCCTCTCCTATACCTTGCGGCGCCGATGAAGATCGGCGTGCCCAAGGAGACGGCCGCGGACGAGCGCCGCGTCGCGCTCGTGCCGGACATCGTGCGCCGGCTCACCGGCGCGGGACACGACGTCGTGATCGAGGCCGGAGCGGGCGCCGGCGCCGAGGTGCCGGATGACGACTACACCGAGGCCGGCGCGCAGGTCGGCGACCCCTGGAGCGCCGAGGTGATCGTGCGAGTGGCGCCGTCGGAGCCCGCCGGCCTCACCAGCGAGCACGTGCTGATCGGCTTCCTGGCGCCGCTTACCGACGGGAGGGGCATCGCCGCCGTCGCGCAGACCGGCGCGACCGCGTTCGCGATGGAGGCGATCCCGCGCATCTCGCGCGCGCAGTCGATGGACGCGCTCTCCTCGCAGGCGACCGTCGCCGGCTACCGCGCCACGCTGATCGCCTCGCAGGAGCTCGGCCGGTTCTTCCCGATGCTGATGACGGCCGCGGGCACGATCCCGCCCGCCCAGGTCCTCGTGCTCGGCGCCGGCGTGGCCGGGCTGCAGGCGATCGCGACGTCCCGCCGGCTGGGCGCCGTGGTGACCGCGTTCGACGTCCGCGCCGCCGTGAAGGAGCAGGTCCAGTCGCTCGGCGCGAGGTTCCTCGAGGTCGAGGGGTCGGCCGACGCCGAGGCCGCCGGCGGCTACGCGCGTGAGCTCACCGAGGAGGAGCAGCAGGCGCAGCGGCAGGCGCTCGCCGACCAGATCGCGAAGTCGGACGCGGTGATCACCACCGCGCTCGTGCCCGGGCGCCCGGCGCCGAAGCTGATCACCGCCGACGCCGTCGGGCGGATGAAGCACGGCAGCGTGATCGTCGACCTCGCCGGCGAGGCCGGTGGCAACACCGAGCTGGCGCGGCCGGGGGAGACGTACCGCACCGACAACGGCGTGATCATCGCGACGCCGCTCAACCTGCCGAGCTCGATGCCCGAGCACGCCTCCCAGCTCTACGCGCGCAACGTGCAGTCGCTGCTCGAGCTGATGACCGGCGAGGACGGCGCGCTCGAGCTGGACTGGGAGGACGAGGTGATCAAGGGCGCCTGCATCGTGCGCGACGGCGAGATCGTCCACGAGGGCGCGCGAAAGGCGGCCGGCTGATGGACCTCCTGACCGAGCTGGCGATCCTCGTGCTCGCCGCGTTCGTCGGCTTCGAGGTGATCTCGAAGGTGCCGAACACGCAGCACACCCCGCTGATGTCGGGCACCAACGCGATCCACGGGATCGTCCTGCTCGGCGCGCTGCTGGTGATCGGGCCCGCCGACGGGGTGCTCGAGGACGTGCTGCTGGTCATCGCGATCGCGTTCGGCACGATCAACGTGGTCGGCGGCTTCCTCGTGACCGACCGGATGCTCGAGATGTTCAAGGGGAAGCGGCGCGATGGATGACCTCATCACGGTCCTCTACATCGTCGCCTTCAGCCTCTTCATCGTGGGCCTGCACATGCTGCGCGGGCCGCGCACGGCGGTCCGCGGCAACATGGTGGCGGCGACCGGCATGGCGATCGCCATCGTGGCGACGCTCCTCGACGACCGGATCGACGACTGGCCGCTGATCGTGCTCGGGCTGCTGATCGGCACCGCCGTCGGCATCCCCGCCGCGCGCAACGTGCGCATGACCGCGATGCCGCAGATGGTGGCGCTGTTCAACGGCGTCGGCGGCGGGGCGGTGGCGCTGATCAGCGTGGTGGAGTACGGCGAGGCGCTCGAGGAGGGCGGCAACCCGGAGCTCGAGACGCTGATCCCGATCCTGTTCGCGGCAATCATCGGCTCGATCTCGTTCTGGGGCTCCATCATCGCGTTCCTCAAGCTCCAGGAGATGCTCAAGCGCGGCTTCCGGATCCCGCGCGCGGTCAACGGCCTGCTCGCCGTGGCGGCGGTCGCGCTGGCGGTGGTGATCGCCGCCGGCACCGAGTCCGAGGCGCTGTTCTGGCTGATCCTGCTGGCAGCCGGCGCGCTCGGCGTGCTCGCGGTGCTCCCGATCGGCGGCGCCGACATGCCGGTCGTGATCTCGACCCTGAACGCGTTCACCGGCCTGAGCGCCGCCGCTGCGGGCGTGGCGCTCGACAACACGGCGCTCATCGTGGCGGGCATGCTCGTCGGCGCGTCCGGTTCGATCCTCACCAGGCAGATGGCCGAGGCCATGAACCGCTCGCTCCCCAACATCTTCTTCGGCGGCCTCGGCGCCGGCGGCCCCACCCTCGCCGCGGGCACCGACGGCGGGACCGTCCGCTCCACGAGCGCCGCCGACGTCGCGATCCAGCTCTCGTACGCGCGGCTCGTGGTCGTCGTCCCCGGTTACGGCATGGCGGTCGCCCAGGCCCAGCGCGCCGTCGCCGACCTGGCGGCCGAGCTCGAGCGCCGCGGCGTCGAGGTCCTGTACGGCATCCACCCGGTCGCCGGCCGCATGCCCGGCCACATGAACGTGCTGCTGGCCGAGGCCGACGTGCCGTACGACCAGCTCAAGGAGATGGACGACATCAACCCCGAGTTCGCGCGCACCGACGTGGCGCTCGTGATCGGGGCCAACGACGTGACCAACCCCGCGGCGCGCACGGTCGCCGATTCGCCGATCTACGGCATGCCGATCCTCGACGTCGACAAGGCGAACAGCGTGATCGTCCTCAAGCGCTCGATGAGCAGCGGCTTCGCCGGGATCGACAACCCGCTCTTCTACGACGAGAAGACGGCGCTGCTGTTCGGCGACGCGAAGGCGTCGGTCGGCGACGTGCTGGCCGAGGTCCAAGCACTCTGAGAATCTTCACATCGTCCTCCCGCGGGCGGTTAGGGTCGGCGGATGCGCGCTCTTCTCTCCGCCGTCGCGGCCATCCTGGTTATGGCCGCTCCCGCTTCGGCCGCCTCCACGACCCTCGTCATCAACGAGGTCGACTACGACCAGCCTTCGACCGATACGGCGGAGTTCCTCGAGATCAAGAACGTCGCGACGTCCGCGATCAACCTCGACCCGTACCAGCTGCGGTTCGTCAACGGCGCCAACGGCCTGAACTACCTGACCGTCAACCTGCCGGCCGTCAACCTCGCAGGGGGCGATCACTACGTCGTGTGCGCGAACGCGGCAACCACCGCGAACTGCGACCTCGACATCACGCCCGACACGAACCTGATCCAGAACGGCGACCCGGACGGGGTCGTCCTCGAGACCGCCGCGGGAGCGGTCGACAGCCTCGCGTACGGCCCGGGCCCGATGACGGGCGTCACCGAGACCGCGAACGCGACGACCGACAATTCCGCCAACGCCGGCCAGGGCCTCGCGCGCGTGCCCGACGGATGCGACACCGACAACAACGCGGCGGACTTCCAGCGCGCCGCCGTCACGCCCGGCGCGTCCAATGGCGGCGTTGCGTGCGGTGGTCCGCCCGCTGACAGTGCGCCCTCCGTCGTTTCGAGTGACCCGGCCGGCGGCACGATCGACGTGCCGCTCGACGCCGGCTTGAGCGTCACCTTCAGCGAGCCCGTGAATGTCGACGCGACGGCGTTCGCGCTCACCTGCGACAGCAGCGGCGGCCACGGGCTCACCGTCACGGGCGGTCCGACCACGTTCACGCTCGACCCGGCCGGGAGCTTCGAGCTCGGCGAGGCCTGCGTGCTGACCGTCGAAGCCGACGCCGTGCACGACCAGGACGCCGACGATCCGCCCGACACGATGGCGGCGGACGCCGCGATCCGGTTCACGACGGTCGCCCAGGAGGTGCGGATCCGGCAGATCCAGGGCACGAGCCACCTGTCGCCGCTGATGGATGAGCTCGTGTCTCACGTGCCGGGCGTGGTCACGGCCAGGCGCGCCAACGGCTTCTACATGCAGGACCCGGAGCCCGATTCCGACACTGACACCTCCGAGGGCCTGTTCGTGTTCACCAGCGCGCGCCCCCGCGACGAGATAGCGGTCGGCTCGGCCGTGCTCGTGAGCGGACGCGTCTCGGAGTTCCGTCCGGCCAACCGGCCGGCGGACCTGACGGTCACCGAGATCGTCCAGCCGACAGTGGTAGTGGACGGTGCCGGTGCGGCGATCACGCCGACGCTCATCGGGTCCGGCGGCCGCGTGCCGCCGGGGCGGATCATCGACAACGACTCGCTCGGCGACGTCGAGGTGAGCTCTCTCTTCGACCCGGACGAGGACGGGATCGACTTCTACGAGAGCCTGGAGGGCATGTCGGTGCGCGTCGCGGATCCGCTTGTCGTCGGCCCGACGGCCGCGCCGAACATCGGCGAGCTGCCGATCGTCGGCGACGGCGGCCGGTTCGCCGGGCCCCGCACCGCGCGCGGCGGCCTGCTGATCGAGCCGGACGACTTCAATCCCGAGCGGATGCACCTCGACGACGAGGTGCTGAAGACCCTGCCGGCGACGATGCCCGCGGCCAACGTCAGCGACCGGCTCAGCACCGTCGACGCCGTCGTCGACTACTCGTTCGCGAACTTCAAGCTCCAGGTGACCAGCCGCCCGGAGGTGTTCAGCAGCGGCCTGGAGAAGGAGATCACCGAGGCGCCCGGCCCGCACGAGTTGTCCGTGGGCTCATTCAACGTCGAGAACCTGACGCCGAACGACTCGCCGGCGAAGTACGCGGCGCTCGCCCACACGCTCGCGGTGCGGATGCAGGCGCCGGACATCGTCGCCGTCGAGGAGATCCAGGACAACAACGGCACGGCGGGCGGGACGGGCAGCCCGGTGACGGACGCCTCGCAGACGTGGAACGCCCTGATCGCCGCCATCCAGGCCGCGGGAGGCCCTGTCTACGACTACCGTCAGATCGACCCGGTCGCCCACCAGGATGGCGGCGCCCCGGGCGGCAACATCCGCGTCGGCTTCCTGTTCCGAACCGACCGCGGGCTCGAGTTCGTCGACCGCCCGGGCGGCACCTCGACGACCGCGACCGAGGTCGTCGACACGCCGCACGGCGCGCGGCTGAAGTACAGTCCGGGCCGCATCGAGCCGAACGACGCGGCGTGGACCGCCAGCCGCAAGCCGCTCGCCGGCGAGTTCAACTGGCGCGGGCGGACGGTGATCGCGGTCGCGAACCACTTCGCCTCCAAGGGCGGCGACGACCCGCTGTTCGGGCACTTCCAGCCGCCGGTCCGCCACACCGAGATCGGGCCCGACGGCCGGCACCGGCAGGCGGCGCTGGTGAACGAGTTCGCCCGCGACCTGCTGGCGGCCGACAACCAGGCGCGCCTGATCGTGCTCGGGGACATCAACGACTTCGACTTCTCGGAGACGGTGCGGATCCTCGAGTCCGGCGGCGTGATGACGAGCCTCTACGAGACGCTCCCCCCGGATGAGCGCTACTCGTACGTGTTCGAGGGCAACTCGCAGGTGCTCGACCAGATCCTGGTCAGCCCGACGCTCATGCACCCGGCGCCGGTGTACGACTCGGTGCACATGAACGCCGAGTTCGCCGACCAGACGTCGGACCACGACCCGCAGGTCGCGCGGCTGGCGGTGACGGGCCGGCGTCACTAGGACGCCGGCCCGCTGAGGGACGAAGCTAGGTGCCGGGCGGCGGCGTGCTGGCCGCCGCCTGCGGGGCCGGGACGTCGGCCGCGTCGGCGGCCGGCGCCTTCGCGCCGGTCAGCATCCACTGCACCGGGGCGGCCGGGTCGGCCGACTGCGCGTCGCGCGGCTCGCGGTGCACGGACAGCAGCCGCTCGTTGCCGAAGCGCAGGACCGAGACGGTGAAGCAGGAGGCGTCGACGCCGTGGCGGCGGGCCAGCCACTCGACCGTGGCCAGGGCGCGCGGGTCGTAGCCGCCCGCGACCAGCACGAGCGCGGGCGAGTCGCCGGGCACGACGGCCTCGAGCTTGTCGGAGACCGAGGCGAGCTTGGCGGCGTCCCACGCGGCCACCTCGGCGGCGGCGGCGAGGGCGCGCGAGACCTGCCACTCGACCGTCTCGCCGGTCACGTGCAGGACCACCGCGCGGCCGGACTGCTCGTCGAAGGCCAGCAGGTCGGCGCCGGGAGCCACCTCCTGCGCGACCAGGTGCAGGTTGGGCATGCCCAGCTCCTGCGCGAACGCGGGCCACGAGGCGCTGACCAGCGCCAGCAGCTCGTCGCGTTCAGGGCTGTTCTCCGTGACGAGGCCGCCGGCCTGGGGGGCGACCAGCGTCCCAGAGGTCTCGTCGATGCGAAGCAACGGGTCCTCCAATCGGGGCGTCGGCGAGGGTCTTATCGACCGCTTCGCGCAGAACCTGAAGCGCGGATCAATTCGACCTTCTCGCCGGCCGCCACGCGGCCGCCGACCATCACCCGCGCGTTGATGCCGAAGCACATCTCATGCGTGGCGGTCAGGTGCTTGAGCAGGTCGGGCCACTTGACCTGCGTGTCGGGGTGGCGCGTGGGGATCGCGCAGCGCTCGCACGGGTGCAGGAGACGCAGCCGGACGCCGCTCTCGAACGCCAGCTCGGCGCCCTCCCAGCCCAGGTCGGCCCACGCGGCGGCGTCCATGTCGAGGTGCAGGTTGGGACGGAAGCGGCGGAGGTCGACCGAGCCGTCCATCTCCTCGCCGAGCGCGTCGAGCGAGGCCTGCGTCGTGACGAGCAGCGTGCGCGGGAGGTCCTGGATGCCGGCGACGTCCCGGTGGAGCTGGACCGGCCGGCCCAGATCGGCCTCCAGCGCCCTGCGCAGCCACGGATCGCCCCATCGGTACTGGTGCCCGTCGGGGGCGGTGACGATCGCGAACGGCGGCCGGCGGGGATCGAGCCCGCCATCCCGGTTGAACGGGTAGCCCGCGCGCCAGGCGAGCAGCCGCGGCGCCTCGCGTGCGGTCAGCGGCTTCTGCTGTCCCTTGTGCTCGTACAGCACCGCGTGCGTGCGGTCGCCGCCGGCGCCGCGCCCGTCGACGCGTAGCGCGGCGACGCGCTCGCCCGCCATCGACTTGACGGGCCAGCGCCAGAGCGCGGCGACGGTACCGGCGGCGCGATCCATGGAGGCGAGCACGTTAGCCTCATCGGCCGATGCTCCCGCGAGCAGAAGCCGTCGCCGCGCTCACCGCCGAGCCGTTCGACGTGCTGGTCGTCGGCGGCGGCATCACCGGCGCCGGCGTGGCGCTCGATGCGGCCACGCGCGGGTACTCGGTCGCGCTGGTGGAGCGCGCCGACTACGCGATCGGGACCTCCTCGCGCTCCTCCAAGCTCGTCCACGGCGGTCTGCGCTACCTCCAGAACTTCGACCTCGGGCTCGTCCGCGAGGCGCTGCTCGAGCGCCAGCTCAACGTCGCGCTCGCGCCGCACCTCGTCCGCCCGCTCCCGCTCGTGGTGCCGGCGTTCGACGGCGCGCGGCCCGACCGCCTGACCGGGATCGGCCTGAACATGTACGACGTCATGTCCGTCCGCCGGCGCGGGCGCGACGACGAGTACTGGAGCCCCGCGCGGCACCGCGTGATCGGCGGCGACGAGGTGCTCGAGCTGCTGCCGGCGCTGGCCGGACGGCGGCCCAGCGGCGGCTACCTGTTCTACGACTGCCAGACCGACGACGTGCGGCTCGTGCTCACGATCCTCGCCGAGGCCGCGCGCTTCGGCGCCGTGAGCGCCAACCGGCTCGAGGCGGTCGCGCTACTCGAGGACGACGGGCGCGCGTGCGGCGCGCGCGTGGTCGATGCCGAGACGGGCGAGGAGCTCGAGGTCCGCGCCGAGAACGTGGTCAACGCGACCGGCGTGTGGGCCGACCGCCTGCGCCCCGAGGAGCTGCACGACGAGGCAGAGGTGCCGGTCATCCGGCCGTCCCGGGGCACGCACATCATCCTCCCGGGCGCCACGCTGCCGGTGGTGTCGGGCGCGATCGCGCCGGCCGGCGGCGGCCGCACGATCTTCGTGCTGCCGTGGCTCGGGCAGACGCTGGTCGGCACCACCGACAACGACTACGAGGGCGACCTCGAGCGCGTCCGGCCGTCCGACGAGGACGTCGGCTACCTGCTCGAAGCCGTCAACGCGTTCTTCGCCACGTCGCTGGAGCGAGGGGACATCGCCGGCGCCTACGCGGGCGTGCGGCCGCTGATCTCCACCGGCGACCCGCGCAAGTCGGTCGACATCTCGCGCAAGGCCGAGCTGTACGAGACCTCGAGCGGCATGGTCACGATCACCGGCGGCAAGCTCACCACCTGGCGGCGGATGGCGAAGATGACCGTCGACCGGATCGTCGAGCGCGAGGGCCGCGACGCGCCGTGCCGCACGCACCAGATCCCGCTCGGCATGCCGATCGACGCCGCCGAGCTCCCGCACCTCGACGAGCTTGACGAGGCCGTCTACATCCAGCTCGCCGGCCGCTACGGCCACGTCGCGCGCGAGGTGCTGCGCGCTGCGGGCGAGCGGCCCGGGCTCGGGGAGCCGATCCAGCCGGGGATGCCGGACCTGCTCGCCGAGGCGGCTCACGCGGCGCGCAACGAGCAGGCCCGCACGGTCGGCGACGTGCTGCTGCGCCGCACCCGCCTGGCGCTCAC
>JBKOYW010000213.1:0-19027 GCA_046744275.1 Actinomycetota bacterium | reverse complement strand
ACGTCGGGCGGATGCTCGGCCTGCGGCTCGTGCCCGTCGCGATCGACGCGCGCGGGATGATCCCTGCCGCGCTCGCCGCCGCCCAGCGCTCCGGCGCCCGTGCCGTCGTGCACACGCCGCGCGGCCACAACCCATGCGGGTCGGCGCTCGACGCGCAGCGCGCCCGCGAGCTCCGCGACGTGCTCGCCGACGACGTGCTCGTGGTGGAGGACGACCACCTCGGCCCGGTCGCCGGCACGCCGTGGCACACGCTGGTCGCCGGACGGCCGAGGTGGGCCGCCGTGCGATCCGTGTCCAAGTGGCACGGGCCGGACCTGCGGCTCGCCGTGCTGGCGGGCGACGAGGACACGCTCGCGCGCGTCGAGGGCCGCCAGTCGCTCGGGCCCGGCTGGGTCAGCGGGCTCGTCCAGCGGCTCGTCACCCGGCTGTGGACCGACCCGCGGGTGATGGCTGGCGTGGAGCGCGCCGCCGCCGCGTACACAGAGCGCCGCGAAGCGCTCGCCGCGCTCGTCGATGCCGCGCCCGCGCCGAGCGGCATCAACCTCTGGGTGCCCGTCCCGGACGAGGACGCTGCGGTGCGCGGCCTGCTGGCCGACGGCTGGGCGGTCGCCGCCGGCACGCCATACCGCCTCTCCCCTGGCCCCGCGATCCGCGTGACGACGGCGGCGCTATCCGTGGACGAGGCGCCGCGGCTGGCCGCGGCGATCGAGCGCGCTGTGGCGCCGCCGCGCCGTACCCGCGCCGCGTAGAGACGCGCTTCGGCACACCGCCCTGGCACGAACTGCGGCATTGAAGGAGGGCGCGCGCGATGCAGTTCGTCACACTCGCCGGGCGCGCCCCGCGGGTGTGTTGATTTCTGCACGTATGCGATGCACTTCGTCACACTCGCTGGTCCCGGCCGGCAGGTGTGTTGATTTCTGCACGACGAAACCGGGCCGCCTCCCTCGATGCCGCAGTTCAAGCGGCTTGAGCAACCAGCACCGCCAGGTCGCCCTCCGACCACGCCACGGACGCCGACAGCCCGGCAGCGCGCAGCCACTCGAGCTGCTCGTCGACCCGGCTCGGCAGGTCGAAGCCGGGGTTGAGTGGCGTCGTCGCGTCCGCGGGGTCGTCGGGCACGACCACGTCGCCGAGCACGAACCGGCCGCCCGGCTCGAGCACGGCGCTCACACGCGCGAACAGGTCCGCCTTCTCGGCGCCGTCGAGATGGTGGATGGCGAGCACGGAGAAGACGAGGTCGAACGGGCCGGGCGGGAGCGGGTCCTGGAGCCGGGCGACGCGCAGGTCGGCGCCCGGCAGCGTCTCGCGCGCCGCCGCGAGCATGTCCGCGCTCTCGTCGATCCCGACCAGCGACGCTCCGAGATGGCGCTCGAGCACCCGGCGAGCGGTCTCCCCGGTGCCCGTGCCGAGCTCCAGCAGACGGGAGCGGCCGCCGCCCGTCGCGGCCGCCGCCTCGTCCTGGAGCCGGTGGTAGCCCGGCATCTCGGACAGCATCAGCTCGAGGTAGTCGTCGGGATGGAAGTGGAACTGGCCCATCAGCCGCGCAGCGCGCCCAGGTCCGCCTCGAAGCCCGGATAGGACACCGCCGCGGCCTCCATGCCCACCACCTCGACGCCCTCGCGCGAGGCCAGGCCGGCTACGGCGCCGAGCATCGCCAGCCGGTGGTCGCCGTGGGCCTCGAGCGTGCCGCCGCGCAGCTCGCCGGTGCCCTCGACCGCGAACCCGTCCTCGGTCGCCTCGATGTGGGCGCCGAGCCCGCGGAGGCCGTCGACCACGGTGGCGATCCGGTCGCTCTCCTTCAGCCGCAGCTCGCTCGCGCCCCGAACCACCGTCGAGCCCTCCGCGAAGCAGCCCAGCAGCGCGACCAGCGGCAGCTCGTCGATCGCCAGCGGCACCTCGTCCGGCTCGACCACCGTTCCCACCAGCGGTCCGTTGACGATGTCCAGCTCGCACACCGGCTCGACCACCGGCACACCCCCGGCCGGCTCCTCCAGCGGCCCGACCACGATCCCGCCCATGCGCCGCAGGATGCGGAAGAAGCCCGTGCGCGTCCAGTTGGCGCCCATGCCCTCGATCACGATCCGCGAGCCCGGCACGAGCACCGCCGCCGCGGAGTGGAACGCCGCCGAGGACGGGTCACCGGGCACGTGCAGCGCGCCGAGCTCGAGCTCGTCCTGCGCCGCCACGGTCACCCGGTCGCCCTCGCGCGTGATCGCCACGCCGGCGGCGGCCAGCATCCGCTCGGTGTGGTCGCGGCTCGGCTTCGGCTCGACGACGGTCGTCGGGCCGCTCGCCAGCAGGCCCGCCAGCAGCACGCACGACTTGACCTGCGCGGAGGCGACCGGCAGCTCGTACTCGATCCCGCTCAGCGCGCGTCCGGTCACGGTGAACGGCGGGAAGCGTCCCTCGCGAGCGTCGATCTGCGCGCCCATCAGCGCCAGCGGCGCGGCGATCCGGTCGACTGGGCGGCGGCGGATCGACGCGTCGCCGTCGAGCGTCCAGCGGCCGTCGGCCTGCCCGGCCAGCCAGCCCGGCAGCAGCCGCATCAGCGTGCCCGCGTTGCCGACGTCGATCAGATCCGCCGGCGCCGCCGCCCGCAGCCCGACGCCGCGGATCACGAGCGAGCCGTCGCGCCGCTCGACCAGCGCCCCAAGCGCCTGCACGGCGGCCAGAGTCGAGTTCGTGTCGGCCGCGTCGAGGTAACCGGTGATCGACACCGGCTCGTCGGTCATCGCCGCCAGCAGCGCCGCCCGGTGCGAGAGCGACTTGTCGGGCGGCGCCGTCACGGTCCCTTTCAGCGGCCCGTCGGGAGCGAAGCGCGCGATCACGGGCGCGCCACCGTCAGCTCGAGACCCTCCAACACGGCCTGCGCCTCGTCCGCGCGCTCGGCGCCCGCCACCCAGAGGGCGATCGTGCCAGACGACATGTCGGTCGCGGGATAGAGCGCCATGTCGAGGATGTTGACGCCCGCACGGCCGAGCGCGAGCGCCACGCTGGCGACCACGCCCGGCCGGTTCGGGACCGCCACCCGCAGCTCGTGCACCTCGCCGCCCGCGAGGTCGGCCTCCAGCAGCCGGCGGCGCTCCTCGCGCGCGCCGTCGTTCCACGCCTGCACGGCGGCGCCGTCGCCGGCCGCGAGCGCGTCGCGGACCTCGCCGAGGCGCCGCACCGTGTCGTCGATCGCGTCGACCAGCGCGTCGGCGTTGGCGAGGTAGATGTCGCGCCAGATGTCGGTGTTCGCCCCGGCCACGCGCGTGGCGTCGCGGAACGACGGGCCGGTCGCGGGCAGCCGCTCGCCCTCCTCCGACAGGACCCGGGCGGCGCGCGCGACCAGGACGTTGGCGAGCACGTGCGGCAGGTGCGAGACCGTGGCGAGCATCGCGTCGTGGGTCTCGGCGTCGAGCGCGGCCGGGCGCGCGCCGAGCTCGACCAGCAGCCGGTGCAGGCGCTCGTAGAGGATGCCTCCGGTGCGCGCGGTCGGCGTGAGGTACCAGGTGGCGCCCGTGAAAAGATCCACACGCGAGTGCTCGACGCCGGCGGTCTCGGCGCCCGCGAGCGGGTGCCCGCCGACGAACCGCGGGTCGTCGACAGCGGCCACCACCGAGCGCTTGGTCGAGCCGACGTCGGTGACCACGCAGTCCTCGCCCGCCGCGGCGAGCACCTCGCCGACCACCGTGGGTAGTGCGCCGACGGGCACCGCCACGAACGCGACGTCGGCGCCGTCGACCGCGTCGGCCAGCGACTTGCAGGCGGTCGTCACGGCGCCGTGCTCGAGCGCCGCCGCGAGCACGCCGTCACCGGGATCCCAGCCGCGCACCTCGGCGCCCGCATGCTCACGCGCGGCGAGCCCGATCGACCCGCCGATCAGGCCCACGCCGACCACGGCCACCACCGGCCGGCGTGGACCCGTCGGCATCAGACGTTGGAGAGCACCTTGCCGGCGACCGCCGCGGCGCGCTCGACCTGCTCGGCGTACTCGGCGAAGCGGTCGGCGTACAGCTGCTGCGGGCCGTCGCAGATCGCCTCCTCGGGGTGCGGGTGCACCTCGACGATGATCCCGTCGGCGCCCGCGGCGGCGGCGGCCAGCGACAGCGGCGTGACGAGGTCGCGCCGCCCGGCGGCATGGCTCGGGTCGACGATCACGGGCAGGTGCGAGAGCTCCTTGAGCACCGGGACCGCGGTGAGGTCGAGCGTGAAGCGGTAGGCGGTCTCGAACGTGCGGATGCCGCGCTCGCAAAGCAGCACGTTCGGGTTGCCCTCCTTGAGCACGTACTCGGCCGCCATCAGCAGCTCCTCGAGCGTCGAGGACAGGCCGCGCTTGATGAGAACCGGCTTGCCCGCGCGGCCGATCTCCGCCAGCAGCGCGTAGTTCTGCATGTTGCGCGCGCCGATCTGCACCACGTCCGCCACCTCGACCACGGCCTCGAGGTCGCGCGCGTCCATCAGCTCGGTGACGATCGGCAGGCCGGTCTCCTCCTTGGCCTCGGCGAGCAGCCGCAGGCCCTCCTGACCGAGCCCCTGGAAGGCGTACGGCGACGTGCGCGGCTTGTAGGCGCCGCCGCGGAAGAGCGAGGCGCCGGCGGCGGCCACGGCGCGCGCCGTGCCCAGCGTCTGGTCGCGCGACTCGACCGTGCACGGCCCGGCGATGAGCGAGAAGTGCTCACCGCCGATCTTTCGTCCCTCGACGTCGATCACCGTCCGCTCGCCGTGGCGCACCTGCGCCGACGCGAGCTTGTAGGGCTTGAGGATCGGTACGACCTGGGCGACGCCCGGTGCACCCTCGAGGCCGAGCCTGGCCACGTGCTCGCGATCGCCGATCGCGCCGATCACGGTGACCTCTTCGCCGCGCGATGGATGGGCGCGGGCCCCGACCGACTCGATGCGCTGGATGACGGATTCGATCTCCGCTTCCGTCGCTCCCGCCTTCATCACGATCATCATCTGCTGCTTCTCCTAGTCAGTTGCACACTCTACGAACGATCCGCTTGAGCGGCGCTCGGCCCGAAGGCCCCGATGCGAGCGGTGCGGAGTGCGCACCGGCCGAGCGCCTAGCTAAATCGCCAGGTGCCGTAGGAGAAGTACGAGTAGCCGGCGCCCCGCGGGCCGGTGTGAAGGGTCAGATGAGCGGGGCGATCGGTCATCGCGAGCGATGATTTGTAGCAGCCGCGGAGCTACGTGGCAAATGGGTCGTACGTCCCGAACGACCACACGTTGCCCTCGGGATCCTCGGCGGCGTACTCGCGCGAGCCGTAGGGCTGGTCGGTGAGCTCCATGACGATCGTCGCGCCGGCGGCCTTCGCGCGGTCGTGGTGGGCGTCCGGGTCCTCGACGATCGCGTAGAGCACGGCGCGGCCGGTCTCGAAGCGGTCGCCCGGCTTGCGCGAGCCCACCATCACCACACCGGTGCCGTACCTGAGCTCGGCATGGCCGATCGTGCCGTCCTCGTTCTCGTGGACCTCCTTGCGCTCGAAGCCGAACGCGCGGTCGAGGAACTCGATGGCCGCCTTGGCGTCCTCGTAGCGAAGCGTGGGAATGATCATGCGCGGGACGCTACGCGGGCACAGAGCGGATGTCTTGGACGAATGTGCTCCGGTATCGGGTGGGAGTCACGCCTGCGAACTCCCGGAAGTCGCGGTTGAAGTGCGCCTGGTCGTAGTAGCCGCTGTCGAGCGCGACGTCGGGCAGCTCGGCGCCGGCCCGCAGCCGCGCCACCGCCCGCTCGAACCGCAGCAGGCGGGCGAGCGGCTTTGGCGACATCCCGAGCTCCTCACGGATCGTCGCCGCGAGATGCCGGCGGCTCCAGCCGAGCTCGGCGGCGAGCGCGCCGATCGACACCGCCCCGTCGCTGTCGTGCAGGCGCCGCCACGCCCATTCGAGCTCTGGCGCCACCGGCGGCGCCTCCATGACGCGCTCCGCGATCGCGCGCTCGAGCAGCGCGAAGCGCGTGCGCCAGTCCGCCGCGGTCGCGAGGCGCTCGGCGAGCTCGCGGGCGCCGCCGCCGATGAGGTCCTCCAGCTCGACGACCTGGCGTGTCAACTCACCCATCGGCATCCCGAGCAGGCGGCGCGCGCCGAGCGGCGTCAGGTACGCCTGGATCCCGTGCCCCTCGCCGGCGTGCTCGGTCAACGCGGGCGAGTCGTGCAGGCCGGCGACGAACGAGCCGAAGCGGCGGCCGTCGACGTCGAGCGTCGGGCCGAACGAGATGACCAGCACGATGCGCCCGCCGGGCAGCTCGGCACGGCGGACCGGCCCGTCGACGCGCTCGTGCCAGCCGGCGAGGCTGCGGATGTGAGCAGCCAGCGCCGGATGCGGTGGGCGCGTGGCGAGCTCCATCAGAGCAGCGCGGCGAGCGCCTCCAGGAAGCGTTCGTTCTCGGCCTGGGTGCCGACCGTCACCCGCAGCGCGCCGTCACGGCCGAGCGACGCGCCTGCACGCACGAGCACGCCGCGCTGGGCGAGCCCCTGCATCACCTCCGCCTCCTCGCGCCCGTCGCCGAGGTCGAACCAGACGAAGTTGGCCTGCGACTCCGCGGGATCGAGCCCCAGCTCGCGCAGCCCGTCCTCGAGCCCGATCCGCTCCGCCAGGTTGCGCTCGACCCGCCGTGCGACCTCGTCCTGGTGGTTGAGCGCCTCGAGCGCGGCGGCCTGGGCAGCGGCGTTGCAGAAGAACGGCTGGCGGACCTGGTCGACGGCCGTGCGGAACTCCTCCGAGCCGCACAGCCCGTAGCCGACGCGCAGCCCGCACAGGCCGTAGACCTTCGAGAACGTCCGCAGGAGGACGAGGTTCGGGTGGCGGTCGAGCAGCTCGATCGACTCGTCGGGATCCTGGAGGACGTTGAACTCGCAGTAGGCCTCGTCGAGGATCACGCACACGTGCCGCGGGACGTCGGCGATGAAGGCGGCGATCTCGTCCAGCGGGAGCGCGGTCGAGGTCGGGTTGTTGGGGTTGCAGACGATCGCCAGCCGCGTCGCGACCGTGATCTCGCGCCGCATCGCCTCGAGATCGTGACGGTGCTGAGCGTCGACCGGCACCTCGATCGCGCGCGCCCCGGACGCGGCCGCCAGGTGCGGATAGACCGAGAAGGACGGCCAGGCGTAGACCAACTCGGCGCCGGGCTCGAGCAGCGCGTCGCCGGCCGCGAGCAGGATGTCGCACGATCCGTTGCCGATCGCGATCCGGTTGGCGGGGACCCCGTGGCGGTCGCTCAGCCTGCGCCGCAGCGCCGCGTTCGTCGGATCGGGGTAGCGGTTGAGGCCGGTGAGCGCCTTGCTGACGGCCTCGACGACCGCCGGATGCGGCGGGTAGGGCGACTCGTTGGAGGCCAGCTTGGCGATCTCGCCCTCGGAGGCGTAGCCGTCGGCGGCCGGGTAGACCGGGATGCGGCGGACCTTGCTCGCGAACTCGAGGGCCATGGCCCGCAGTTTATTGAGCGCCCTCGAGGTCGAGCCGGAGCTTGCGCGCCTCGCCCAGGTACACGTGCTGCGGGTCGACGCCGACCGGCGGGTAGCAGTGCATGAGCACGCGGATCACGCGAGGAAGCGAGTCCGGCACCGCGATCTCGCGCGCGCACAGCAGCGGCACGCGGCTGAGGCCGATCCGCCGCGCCGCGACGGCCGGGAACTCGGCGTCGAGGTCCTCGGTGAGCGTGAAGATGCAGCTCACGATCGAGTCCGAGTCGAGCCGGTTGCGGGCCAGCAGCTCGCCCATCAGCTCCTCGGTGGCATGGAGGATCGGCTCAGCCTCGTTGGCCTCGACCGTGGTGGCGCCGCGCAGCGCGATCAGCCTCATCGGCGGCGCACCCTACTATCGGTCGCCCGGATGGCGACCGTCCCTGTCAGAGCGTCGCCTGGACGGCGACGCCGGCATTCCCTTACGTAGCTTCTCCACTTCTGCGGCGGTGAGCCGCCGGTGTTTTCCCTCCTCGAGCTTGCCGAGCCAGAGCGGTCCGAAGCGGACGCGCTCGAGCGCGACCACGGGATGGCCGACGGCCTCGAGCATCCGCCGGACCTGGCGCTTGCGGCCCTCGTGGATCGTGATCGCGACACGGTCGGCGGCGAGCCGCTTGACGCGCGCGGGCGCCGTGCGCCCGTCCTCGAGCTCGACGCCCTCGCGCAGCGCCCTGAGCGCCTCCTCGCGCACGGGCGCGCGGCGGACCTTGGCGTGGTACGTGCGCGGGACCTCGAACGACGGGTGCGTGAGCCGGTGGGCGAGCGCGCCGTCGTCGGTCAGCAGGATCAGGCCCGTGGTGTCGGCGTCGAGGCGGCCGACCGGGTACAGCCGCCGCGCGCTCGGCACGAGCGAGACGATCGTCGGCCGCCCCTGCGGGTCGTGCGCGGTCGACACCACACCGCGCGGCTTGTGGACCGCGTACACGGCGCGCTGGCCGGCCGACACCCACACGGGCTTGCCGTCGACCGCGACCGGCACGCTGCCGTCGACATCGCGCGCCGGGTCGCGCACCACCTCATCCCCCACGCTCACCCGGCCCGCGAACACGAGCTGCTCGGAGGCGCGTCGCGAGGCGACGCCGGCGTGGGCGAGGTACTTGGCGAGGCGCATCAGTGGTTCCGACCGTGGGTACGCGCGCCGTCCAGGTGGTCGCCGGCGCCGGCTGGCAAGGACGCAGGGTCCGGCAATGCTGGTTGCATTGCCGGACTCCGAGGACGCCGCCAGGCGGTGATCGGCGGCCGCCTGGCGGTGTGCGTATCCGCAGTCGGGACCACATTGCCACCATAGGGGCGTGGACCTCGCACTGCTCGACGAGACGCTGGACGCTGCCGGCCAGCCGGCCTACCGCGCCCGCCAGGTGTGGAGCTGGGCCGCGCGCGGCGCGACGGGCTACGAGGAGATGACCGACCTCCCGGCGGCGCTGCGAGGCTCGCTGGCCTCGCAGGTGCCGTTCTCGAGCCTCGAGACCGTGCGCGAGGCGCACGCCGCCGACGGGACGGTCAAGGCGCTGTTCCACACGGCCGACGGCCGTGCGGTCGAGGCCGTGCTCATGCGCTACCGCGACGGGCGGCGGTCGGTGTGCGCGAGCTCCCAGTCCGGGTGCCCGCTGACGTGCACGTTCTGCGCCACCGGCACGATGAAGTTCGGCCGCAACCTGACCGCCTCCGAGATCCTGGACCAGGTCCTGCACTTCCGCCGCATCGAGCCCGTCGACCACCTCGTGTTCATGGGGATGGGCGAGCCGATGATGAACCTGCCGCAGGTGCTCGAGGCCGCACGCCGGCTGCCCGACGTCGGCATCACCCACCGCCGGACCACGATCTCGACGGTCGGCTGGGTCCCGGGCATCCGCGCGCTGACCGAGAGCGACATGCCGATCCGGCTCGCGTTCTCGCTGCACGCGCCCGACGACGAGCTGCGCTCCCGGATCATGCCGATCAACGACCGCCACCCGATCGCCGAGGTCCTGGAGGCGTGCGAGGACTACCACGCGCGCCGCCGCCGCAAGGTCTTCATCGAGTACGTGATGCTCGCCGGCGTCAACGACACGTACCGCCAGGCGGTGCAGCTCGCCGAGCTGCTCGACGCCCGCATCTACAAGGTCAACCTGATCCCGTACAACCCGACCGGGGCCTACGACGGCTCCTCGCCGGCCGCGATCGCGGCGTTCAAGGCGGTGCTGGAGGAGCACGGCCTGCGCGCCACGGTCCGCCTCACACGCGGCCGTGACATCGACGCCGCCTGCGGCCAGCTCGCCGCCAAGGCCGCCTAGGCGGCGGGACCGGTCGCGCGCTGCTCGCCGGCGCGGAGCAGGCGGTCGCGCAGCGCCGACTCGTCCTCGGGGCTCGGATCCCACTGCTCGATCGCCGGCAGGTCGTCGAGCGACCGGAGGCCGAACAGCTTCAGGAAGAGCGGCGTAGTGCGGTAGAGGATCGCGCCGAACTGCGAGCGGCCGGCCTCCTCGATCAGGCCGCGCTCGGTCAGCGCCGCGGTGGCCGACTCAGACGCGACGCCGCGGATGCGGGCCACCTCCGGACGCGAGACCGGCTGCAGGTAGCCGACGATCGCGAGCGTCTCGGCCTGCGCCGCGGTCAGCGCCGGCGTGCGCGGACGTGCCAGCAGCCGCCGAGCGGCCTCTTCGGCGTCGGGATGGGAGGACAGCACCCAGCCGCCCGCGACCTCGCGCAGCACGACGCCGCGGCCGTCGAGCGCGCCGGCCAGCTCGTCGAGCGCCTCGCGGACGGACTGCTCGCCGGCCTGCAGCGCATCGGCAAGCTCCTCGAGCGAGACCGGCTCCGGGGCGAGGAACAGGAGCGCCTCGACCTGCCGGGCGAGCGGGCTCACGCGACGATCTCCCCGCGCTCCTCGGCGGTCTCCGCCCGGACGGTGATCGGCCCGAACGGCTCGGCCTGCTCCCACCCGGCCTCGCCGCGCTTGTAGAGCTCCAGCAGCGCGAACAGCG
Source organism: Actinomycetota bacterium (assembly GCA_046744275.1). Classification (GTDB taxonomy): domain Bacteria; phylum Actinomycetota; class Thermoleophilia; order Solirubrobacterales; family Solirubrobacteraceae; genus DASSUW01. Next base: position 8,616 of record JBKOYW010000213.1, on the reverse strand, counting down.
TCACCGCGACCGTCACGCGGTCGGCGCCCTCGACCGCCTCGTCGAACGAGAACCGGCCACGCGCCAGGAGCCGGCGCAGCACGGCCAGCCGGTCGGCGACCGAGACGCGCGGGGCCTCCATGTGCCGCAGGTCGAGCGGCGGCGGCGTGCGCAGCAGCGAGCCGATCGCCTGCCCCAGCACCTCGGGGTCGTACGAGCGCTCGGCGAGATCCGCCGATACGCGGCGCAGCGCGGGCGGCAGCGGCGCGGACCGGTACAGGTAGCCGCGCCCGGCCGCGTGCGCCTGCGCGACCCAGCCGCCGGCGCCGCGGAAGCGGGCGTACTGGAGCATCCGCTCGAGGAGCTCCTCCGCCGCCTCGGCCGGGGCCAGGCCCTCGAGGTCCTCGAGCAGCTCCTCGCCGGGCAGCATCAGCCGCGACTTGAGCTCCAGCAGCGCCGCGATCAGCACCAGGAACTCGGTGGCGGCCTCGAGGTCGAGCTCGCCCTCGGCCTCCAGATGATCGACGTAGGAGAGCACGATCTCCGCCAGCTCGACCTCCAGCAGGTCCAGCTCCTCGCGCAGGATCAGGGACAGCAGCAGGTCGAACGGCCCGGCGAAGACGTCCAGGTCCAGCTCGAGGCGATGGGCGATCGTGGCCATTCGGTCCGCGACAGGCTAGGCGCCCGGCCCGACGGAGCGCCGTGCGGGACCGACGCCCATCGCCTCGCGCACGTCGGCGACCGTCACGCTCGCGATCGCCTGGGCCTTGTCCGCCCCCATCTCGAGGATCCGCTCCAGCTCGTCCTCGTCGCCGCGCAGCTCGTGGTAGCGCTCGCGCACCGGAGCCACCCAATCGACCACTACGTCGGCCACCGCGGCCTTGAAGTCGCCGTAGCCGGAACCGTCGAACTCGCGCTCGATCGCCTCGGGCGTCGTCCCGCGCGCCACGGCCATGATCTCGATGAGGTTCGAGATCCCCGGCTTGTCGTCGCGGCGCACGATCTCGCGGCCCGAGTCGGCCACCGCGCGCTTGAACTTGCGCCGCATCGTGTCCGGCTCGTCGAGCACGTAGACCGTGCCCAGCTCGGTGGCCCCGGTGGTCGACATCTTGCGCTCCGGGTCCTGGAGGTCGCGCACGCGCGCGCCGACCTCCGGGATCCGGTGCTCAGGTACCACCAGCGTCTCGCCGAAGCGGCTGTTGAAGCGCTCCGCGGTGCGGCGCATCAGCTCGAGGTGCTCGCGCTGGTCCTCCCCCACCGGCACCTCGTGCGCGCGGTAGGCGAGCACGTCGGCGGACTGCAGCACGGGATAGAAGAGCAGGCCGGCGGAGACGAGCTCGCGCTGGGCGGCCGACTTGTCGCGGAACTGGTGCATGCGGTTGAGCTCGCCGAGCGGCGTCACCGCCGACAGCAGCCAACTCAGCTCGGCGTGCTCCATCACGTCGGCCTGGCGGAAGAGGATGCAGCGCTCGGGGTCGAGGCCGGCGGCGATCAGCGTCGCCGCGGTGTCGTAGGTGCGCTCGCGCAGCTCGGCCGGGTCGTACGGGACGGTGACCGCGTGCAGGTCGACGATGCAGTAGATCGCAGGGTCTGCCCGGTCCTGGCCCTCGACGTACTGGAGGATCGCCCCGATGTAGTTGCCGAGGTGCTTCCGACCCGTGGGCTGGATGCCGGAGAAGATGACCACTGGGGGCGGCAGTTTAGGCCGCCCCCAGTCATCCGGCTATCCCGTCGGTCTGGTGGGACGTTCAGGTCCAGCGGCCCGAGCGTCAGCGTGAGGATGCGGCACACGAGCTCCGTGCTTTGCGCGGCGGCGGAGCCCGCGCTCCCGCGGGAGCCGGGGGCGGGCGACCCTCCCGCGGTCGCCCGCCTCCCGCCGGTCAGCGATGGGACCGCGCTACCGCCCCCGGCTATCCGCCCGCCCTGCCCGCCATCCGTTCGGGTGCCCGGCCGGCGGGCTCGCCTAACGCCGCAGCACGACGCGCGTCCGCACCGTGCGCGTCCCGTCGGCGCTGCGGATCGTGGTCACGAGCGTCGCCCGCACCCGCCGCGCGCCGCTCAGCCGTGGCCGCGCCGACCGGTCGAGCCGCAGCACACACGGTCGCCGTGGCGCTCTTGCCGCCGCGGTCGGTGACCGTGACCTTGGCGTCGTAGGCGCCCGGGGCGGTGTAGGTGTGCCAGAGTGCGTCGCCGCCGCCCTGGCCGCCGTCGCCGAAGTCCCACACGACGAGCAGGTCGGTGCCGTCCTCGACGTCCATCGGTGCCGACGACAACCGCACCCGCAGCGGCGCCGGACCGGACTTCGGGTCGGCCAGCGCCCTTAGTGCAGCGCGGGCTCGCCTCCGAGGGCGACGTCGGCGACGAAGTCGTACGCTCGGTTGGCGCCGAGCGGGTGCATGAACGCCCCCGCGCGGACGTCGCGGTAGGCGCGGGCGAGCGGGTGGCCGTTGAGGTAGCCGGCCCCGCCGGACAGCGCGAGCGCGCGGTTGACGACGCGGACGGCGACCTCGTTCACGAACGTCTTGGTCGCCTGGGCCTCGGCGAAGATCTCGGTCAGCTCCTGGGCGGTGCCGCTTGCGGTCGGATTGGCGGCGTAGTGGTCGTCGATCAGCGTCGCGGAGCGCGCGATCGCGGCCCGCAGCGCCGACACCTCGATCGCGTTCTCGGCGACCAGCATGCGCCCGCGCGGGTCGGCGGCGGGGCGCTCGAGCGCCTTCGCGTGGGCCGCCTCGGCGATGCCGAGCGACGCCGACGCATGGAACAGGCCGGCGGTCAGGTTGGACTCCATGTAGTCGGTCGCGCTGCCTGCCGGGAAGCCGCCGCGCAGGGCCGCCTCGGGCAGCTCGACGCCCTCGAAGCTGACCGAGTTGCTGCCGGAGGCGCGCATGCCGAGCGCGTCCCAGTCGTCGTGCACGACCACGCCGGGCGCTCCCGCGGGAACGCGCGCGTAGCCGTAGCGCTCACGGCCGTCGTCGTCGACGAACGTGACCGCCGTGAACAGGACGGTCGCCGCGGGCGCCATCGTGCAGAACACCTTGCGCCCGTCGATCCGCCAGCCGTCCGGCGTGCGCTCGGCGGTCGTCGACGGCCGGGTGAGGTCCTGCCCGTGCTCGCTGATCGCGGTCGCGATCACCGCGCCGTCGCGGCCCACCTCCTCGAGCGTGGCGGCGAACGCGGCGGCGCGGCGGTGGTTGCCCGCGGCGACCGCCATCTCCCAGCGACGCAGGATGTTGCGCAGCACCGCCATGTGCATGTTGGCGCCGATCGCGACCGAGGCGTCGCCGCGCGCGAGCCGGCTCGCGGCCACGATCAGGTCGTGGACCGAGGCGACGCCCATGCCGCCGTGCTCGGCCGGCACGGCGGCGGCGAGGTAGCCGGCGTCACGCAGGGCGTGGACGCTGGCGTGCGGATAGCTCGCCTCGCGGTCGTGGACGGCCGCGCGCGTGGCGCAGTCCTCCGCGAGCGTCTCGGCGAGGGCGACCAGCCGAGCCCCCGGCTCGGTCCTGGCGGTGAGATCAAGCATCACAAGCTCCTTGCTGGGGGCTGGGCCGGGTCGGGTCAGGGCGTGTGCACGAGGACGTCGACCGGGACGCCGTTCGTGACCATGTCGTAGACCGCCGAGCGCTGCTGGGCGCGGGCCACGACCTCGCGCAGCTTCTCCTCGGGCGCGTCGCCCTTGACCTCGAACGTCACGCGGATGCGCGTGAAGCCGTTGCGGACCTCGTCGGAGAGGCCGAGCGCTCCGCGCACGTCCATGTCGCCCTCGAGCGTCGAGCGCACCTCGGTCAGGCGCACCTTGCGCGCGGCGGCGACGTAGACGAGCGAGGTCGTCAGGCACGCGGCCAGCGCATGCAGCAGGTGCTCGGCCGGGTTGGCGCCGGTGTCGCTGCCGAGCAGCACGGCCGGCTCGCCGGCGTCGATCACGAACGGCCGGTCGCGCGTCGTGTCCTCCTGGCCGGCGCCGTAGAACTGCTGGATCGTGGTGCGGTTGTGCGCGCCGTCGAGCCAGTGGTTGGTGGCGCGGAACTGGAAGATCCCGAGCTCGGGCTGCGCCTTGATCGCGTCGAGAGTGCCGTACATCTGCTGCGTGTCGACCCCGTTGCGGATCGTGTCGAGCACCTGCGTCACGTCGTGCCTCCTTGGTGGATTGCGTTGGCGCAAGCAGACGCCAGGCGGGTTGCATGCCGGTAGGCGCTGGGTAAACGCGGCGCCCGGAACGGCCGTTTACCGGTCCGCTACCGAGCGTTGGGAGCCGCCGGGTGGACTGCGCTCCATGCACCATGTCCTCCTCCCCACACTGAGCATTGCGATCGCCGTCGTCCTTCTGCTGGCGCTCGGCGCCCCGACAGGTCCGGCATGAGCGCCGCGGCCCTCGCACCCGCTCCTCCCGCCGGCGACTACGTCAGCGCCATGCGCGCCGCCGTGACCGGCGTGAGCATCGTCACCACCGACGGCGTCGGCGGCCGCCTCGGGCGGACCGTGAGCGCGCTGGCGTCGGTCTCCGCCGAGCCGGAGATGCTGCTCGTGTGCATCGCCCGCCGCTCGCCGCTGGTGGACGTGATCCGCACCAACGGCGTCTTCGGCGTCAACGTCCTGGGCGAGCACCAAGCGCAGATCGCCGAGACGTTCGCCGGCCGCACGCCGACGCGGTTCGACTTCGGCGCTGCCCGCTGGGACGCCGGGGCGACCGGCGTGCCGCTGCTCGCCGGCGCGGCCGCGCGCTTCGACTGCATACTCGCCTCCACCGTCGAGGCGGGCTCGCACACGATCGTGATCGGCGACGTGCTCGCCGCCGAGGCGGGTGCGGCGCCGCCGCTCGCCTACAGCGACGGCGCCTACGCCCATGTCCGCCGACGCTACGGCAGTGGCACCCCCAACGATCGCGTGTAGACGTTCTGGTCGTTCGCGACGGTTGCGTTCGTCGCCCCCGCCGTGCACACCGCGGGCGGTAGCGTCACGTTGCCCGCCGCGTCCCGGCATGCGAACAGCTCGACGTCGCGCGTATCCAGCCACACCGGATGTGCCACATCGTCGGCGGTCAGGCCGGTGTAGTCGCCGAAGAACGCGCCGGCGAACTCCGTCGGGGGTGGCATCGAGCCTGTCGTGACCCGGACGGTCGCGAAGTCGCTCGCGTTGCGGCTGCCGGACAGGCTCACGTCCGAGAACCCGGTCAGCTCGTCGTTGCCGTATCCGCGGTCGTAGTACGAGACGGCGAGCCGCCCGTTGCGGTCGAACGCCGCCCACTGCCAGAACTGGTCGGCCCGCGGGTCGTCGTCGCGTGCGGCGGGCAGCTGCCGCACGTCGGTCGAGCCGCCGCTGAAGCTGCTGCCTCCGTTGGTCGATCGGCTCACGACGATGTCGTTGTTGCACGCCCCGAGCGTCTTGACACCCGCGTAGAGCGGCTGGAACGTGTCGGGGTTGTAGCCCTGCGGGACGCACCCGTTGGTCTCCCGCGAGTGCCGGTTGATGTAGGACCCGAACGTGACCACGACCTCGTCGTCGTCGCGCGGGTCGACGGCCCCCACCGGGTAGTTCGCGGCACGGAAGAACGAGTTCGTCGTCGCGCCCTTCTCCGGGACGCAGCCGGTCCCGAAGCTCCTGCCGGCCTGATAGGTCGCGCAGTCCGGCAGGTCGTAGAAGTCGCCGACCTTCACCGGCGCCGAGAAGGTGTCGCCGCCGTCGGTCGAGCGCGCGAGCAGCATCTGCGACCGGTTGTCGCCCGTGCTCGGCGGAGCAGTGACGTTGAAGTTCGCCCAGGCGACGTACAGCGCGCCGTCCGGTCCGGTGAAGGGCTGCGAGTACTGGTTGACGCTGCACCTGCCCAGCGGCGTGGCAACGCCGACCGTGTTGACGCACAGCGGGCTGTCGCCGCTCACCAGCCTCGGGGTGCTGAAGGACTCGCCGTAGTCGCGCGAGTACGCGAGGAAGATGTAGGCGGTGCCGTCAGGCGCGAACCGGGTCCAGCTCACGTAGATGCGATCGCGGAACGGGCTCTTGCGGTGGGTGTCGATCGCCATGAGCTCCTTGTCGAGCATCACGCCGGCCGCCCCGACCGGGTCGCTGAACTCTGCGACGGGCCGGCCGGGGAAGTTCCAGGACGCGCCGCCCGTGCCCGTGGACCGGAAGACGTAGAAGGCGCTCGACTCGTCGGGGTTCTGCGAGACCGCTGCGCCGCGGTCGAAGAACAGGCAGGTGAGGTACGCGTCGCCGCGCGTGTCCCACGCCACCGTCGGGTCGCCCGCCGCCTGCCAGTACTTGCGCGCGGCAGCCCGCCGAACGCGGTGCCGCGCGTGAAGCTCGTCGGCGGCGTGGAGTCCTGCCAGTTGCGCCCGCCGTCGCGCGAGTAGTAGGTGACGCAGTTGCTGTCGCCGCGGCGATAGTCGTTCGCCGAGGCGACGAGCCGGCGCGCGTCGTTGGGATCCTGGGCGACGGTCGTCTCGTTCTGTGCCTCGCCGCGGCCGGCGAGGTCCGGGTCGGTGAGGTTCTGGCACTCCTGGTTGACCCGTACGTTCGAGCCGCGGTTCTCCGGGCAGCCGTCCTCGTCGGTACGACCGATCGTCGCCAGCGCCTGCAGCTCAGGGGCGGCCCGCGCGGCCGAGGGCTGCTCGAGCGCCCGCTGCGCGGTGCCGAGAGCAGCCGCTTCTGGAGCGTCGTGAGCCCGTTTCGCCGGGGCTGCCTCGGCGGGCTCGCCAGAGCCGCCGCCGGCCGCCACAACGCCGGCGCAGAGGACTCCCAGTGTCATCACTGCTGGGACGAGCCGCCGCCTGATGTCCCTCCTGCCTCGGGTGACAGCCGGACGCTACGCCCGCGGCCGGGATTACGCCAGTTGGATGAGCGCCACGCCGGCGAGCAGCGCCGCCACGCCGGCCGTGCGGGCGCGGGAGATCGGCCGTCGTGGCAGCCGCAGGAGCCCGTAGCGGTCGACGAGCACCGATGCGAGCTGCTGGCCGGCGACGGTCAGGCCGATCGTCGGCGCGACGCCGATCTCCGGGATCAGCAGGAACACCGACGTGACGTACGTGGCGCCGCAGAGGCCGCCGAGCCAGCCCCACCACGGGACGCTGTCCAGCCGGTCGACCCGCGCGTCGCGCCCGCCGGTCACGGCCAGCACGGCGATCATCGCCGCCGCGGCGACCACGAAGCTCCAGGCGCCGGCCGTGATCGGAGCGTCGAGGTCGGCCCGCAGCTGTGCGTTGATCGCGCCCTGCACGGGCAGCGCGGCGCCGGCCGCGATCCCCAGCCCCGCCCAGTGTCCGCGGCCGCGAACGCCGTTCAGGCCGCCCGCCTGCTCGCGCGCGATCAGCGCCGCGCCCGCCATCACCACCACGGCCCCGACCGCGGCGGCCGGCCCGAGCGGCTCGCGCGCAACACCGAGCGCGCCCGCGGCGTCCAGCGCCAGCGACGCGATCATCTGGCCGGCGATGAACAGCCCGACGGTGACGACGGCGCCGAGCCGCGGGAACAGCAGGATGCCCGCGGTGATGTAGACCGCCGATCCGAGCCCGCCGACGAGGTGCCAGGCGGCCACGTCGTCGAGCGTCGCGAGCGCGCCGAGCCCGCCGAGCACGGCCGCGAGCGCGATCAGCAGCGCGGCGCCGACGCACAGCTGGAGCGCTGACGCGCCCGCCGGATGCGCGAGCGCCGCCGACAGCTGCACATTGGCGCCCGCCTGGACGGCGAGCAGCGCTCCGACGAGGAGCAGGAACGGGATCGCGACGGCTTCCATTGATGCCTCCCTGAACTTGACCGTGATCAAGATAACATAACTTGTCCACGGTCAAGTTCGCTGATAGGGTCGGCCGACGATGTCGCGCACCGCCGCCGAGCGCCCCGTGCCCGAGCTCCCCGTCGCCGGCGGCGCCCGGCCCGAACGAGCGGACGCAGCGCGCAACCGCGAGCGGGTCCTGTCGGCCGCCCGGCGGCTGTTCGCCGAGCGCGGCGCCGGGTCGGTGACGATCGAGGAGGTCGCGCGGGCGGCGGGGGTCGCCAAGGGCACGGTGTTCCACCGCTTCGGCGATCGCGCGGGCCTGGCGCTCGCGCTGCTCGACGAGCACGAGCGGGCGCTCCAGGACCGCATCCTGCGCGGTCCGCCGCCGCTCGGGCCGGGGGCGCCGCCGCGCGAGCGGCTGCTCGCGTTCCTGGCGGCGCTCGCGGAGCTGACGGTCGAGCACCGCGAGCTGCTGCTCGAGGTCGATCATGCCGCGCCGGCGGCCCGGTACCGCACCGGCGCTTACCAGGCGTGGCTCCAGCACACCGTGCTGCTGCTCGGCCCCGACAGTGCGTTGCGCGCGCACCTGCTGCTCGCCCCGCTCGCCGCCGATCTCGTGTCGCACCTCGTCGACGAGGGCGTCTCCGCCGCCGAGCTCACGGCCGCGATGCACGAGCTCGTATGACCGGCGTTGGCGTCGTCGGAGCGGGGATCGTCGGCCTGGCGACCGCATACGAGATCGCCGGCCGTGGTGCGACGGTGACGGTCTACGCGGGCGCTGGCGGACGTGGGAGGAGCGCTTCGGCGTCGAGCTCGTGGCCCCGGTCGGGTCCGTCGCGCGCGGTCGGCGGTCGAGCGGCAGCTGGAGATCCTGCGCGACGCCGGCGTGCGCGCTCGGCCACTGCTCGCCGCCGACGCGCTCGACGACC
>JBKOYW010000388.1:0-2689 GCA_046744275.1 Actinomycetota bacterium | reverse complement strand
GCTCAAGGCCACGCTCGCCATGCTCGGCGAGTCCGGGTACAGCGGCCTTGCGCTCGAGCAGGTCGCGCGCCGCGCCGGGACGACGAAGCCGGCCATCTACCGTCGCTGGCCCAGCCGCCAGCGGCTGGTGCTCGCCGCACTCGCCCAGCGCCTCGGCGAGGCGCGGGCGCCGGACACCGGCTGCACGCTGTGCGACCTCGACGAGTGCCTCAAGCTGTTCGTGGCCGCCTTCCGGCGCATGCCGCCCGACGTGATCGGCCCGCTGTTCGCCGACTGCGCCGGCGACCGCGAGCTCCGGGCCGCGTTCATGACCACGCTGTTCGACCCGCCGCGCGCAGCCGTCAAGGAGACCCTCGATCGGGCGCACGCCCGCGGTGACCTGCGCGCGGACGTCGATCGCGACCTGATCCTCGATCTGATCGGATCGCTCGTCCACTACCGGACGCTGTTCGGGCACCCCCGTACCACCGATGCCGAGATCGAACGCGCGGTCGAAGCGCTCCTTCAAGGTATCGCCGCCGACTACCCGAGGCTGCTCGAGCACAGCCGCCGCACGAGCGGCGATCCCAAGCTTCACCACCTTCACGCCTGAGGCTCGTCGAGTGCCACAGCGAGCTGACGCGGGCACGGGGTCCGTGCGCGCGATCTCGCGGTCGGGCGGAGGCTCACGGCGAGCAGCGCCGTGGCCGCGATGCCGGCTGCGACGACGAGCACGGCTTTGCTGATGCCGTCCGCGGTGGCGGTCCGCAGCGCCTCGCCGGCGAGCCCGTCGGTGTCGGCGTTCGCGACGAGGACGAGGACGGCGAGGCCGACAGCGGCGCCGACCGACGCGCTGGTGGACGCGATGCCCGAGGCGATGCCCTGCTCTCGGTCGGGCACCCCCGTCCCGGCGGCGATGAACATCGCGGTGAAGACCGTCCCGTCGCCGACGCTGACCGCGATCAGTCCCGGGATCAGCGCAGCGTAGGTGCCATCGGGGGACATCCCGAGCGCAAGTGCCACCGCGCCGAGCGAGCCGACGGCGAGCGCAGTCACCAGCGTGGCCCTGAGGCCGAGGTGCGTCACCAGGTGACCGGCGAGCGCCGAGCCGGCTACGACGAACGTGGTCGGCAGGAGGAACGCGATGCCCGTCTGCAGGGCGTCGTAGCCATGCACGCCCTGGAAGTAGATCGATAGGAAGTAGAGCAGCGAGCCGAAGGTCGCCATGAACAGGAACGCGATCACGACCGCGACCGCGAGGTTGCGGTTGGCGAACAGCCGCGGCGGCACGAGGGGATCGCGACTCCGCCGCTCGATGATCACGAGCGCTCCCAGCAGGAGCACGCCCGCTGCCGCGCTGCCGAGGATGCCCGGCGAGCCCCAGCCGAGCCTCGGGCCTTGGACGAGGGCGAAGACGAGCAGGGTGACGCCGAGGGTCGCGCTCAGGGCTCCCGGGAGGTCGAAACTGCGGTTCGTCTCGCGCTCACCGTCGGCGGCGATCAGCGGAAACGCCAGCAGCATCGCCGCGCCTGCGAGCGGCACGTTCACCAGGAAGACCGCCTCCCAGCCGAGCGCCTGCGTGAGGACGCCCCCGAGCAGCACGCCGATCACGAGGCCGGCCGCGCCGGCGCCGCCCCATACGGCCAGGGCATGGTTGCGCTCGCTCCCTTCGGCGAACGTGGTGCTGACGAGCGACAGGGTGGCGGGAAACAGGAGCGCTCCTCCCAACCCCTGCGCTGCGCGGGCGGTGAGCTGAAACTCGGGCGTCGGCGCGAGCCCGCCGGCGAGCGAGGCGCCGGCGAAGAGCGCCAGGCCCGCGAGGAAGACTCGCCGGCGCCCGAGCAGATCCGAGGCGCGACCACCGAGGAGCAGGAAACCGGCGGACGCCACCGCGTAGGCGCTGATCACCGACTGCAGCGATTGCGCCGAGTAGCCCAAGTCGCGCCCGATCTCGGGCAGCGCCACCACGACGATGTACTGATCGAGCGCGCCGATCAGATTCGCGAACGCCAGGAGTGCAAGCGTCGCCGTCTGTCGGGCTGCCACAGTCCGTTTCTCCATACAGAATTAGTTCCGATACGCCTCGGAACGTTACACGGTGGCGGCAGGCGACGCCACTTGATCAACCGAGCGGATCGTCGAATGGCTCGACCGGCCGAGGAAACGGAGCCAGCGCGGCGTCCACGTTCCGGCTCGTGACGATCTGGACGCGGCGGATCATGCATCGAGGCCTTGACATGTCAGACTCGCCCAGGGCTTCGTGTCGAACGCCCTCAATCCGAAGGTGGCGCTGTTCTTCCTGACCTTCGTGCCGCAGTTCCTGCCCGATCATGGGGCCACCCTGCCGGCCGCGCTGGCGCTGTCGGCGATGTTCGCGGCGATCTACCTGGCGTGGTTCAGCGGGCTGGTGACGGTCGTCGAGTTCGTCGGCAACGCGCTGCGCCGGCCCCGCGTGCAGGCCTGGACCGAGCGGGTCACCGGCGGCGCTCTGGTGGCGTTCGGGCTACGCCTCGCCGCCGCCGGCAAGCCCTGACAGCGGCAGGTCGAGCGCCGCGGCCCGCAGGGCTTCGACCAGCTCGTCGCGGAACGCGCCGATGGCCGTGACCATCAGCTCAGCGGCCCGGCGCCCGTCGCCGGCGTCGAGCGCGGCCAGCATCGCTCGCAGCTCGGCCCGCGCCCGCACGCCGCGGCTGGCGGCGCCGCTGCGAAG
>JBKOYW010000530.1:0-5849 GCA_046744275.1 Actinomycetota bacterium | reverse complement strand
GGCGAGATCCAGCACTCGGCACCTAGCGGTGCGGCTGTGCGTGCGGCTCGGCGAGCAGGTACGCGAGGACGGCGAGGATCCGGCGATCGTCGTTCTCGCCCGCGGGGAGGCCGAGCTTGTTGAAGATCGTGCTGACTTGTTTCTGCACGGCGCCGTGGGTGATGGCCAGCCGCTCAGCGATCGCCTTGTTCGAGCGGCCTTCGGCGACCAGCTCGAGCACGGAGCGCTCGCGCGGCGACAACGATCGCAGCAGGCCCGCTTCCTTTGGATCTGCCAGCAGTCCGGACACGACCTGCGGATCGATGGCGGTGCCGCCCTCCGCGACGCGCCGGAGCGAGCCTGCGAAGTCTGCCGGGTCGGCGACGCGGTCCTTGAGGAGGTAGCCGAGGTGCTGCGGCGTCTCGGCCAGCAGCTGCGTTGCGACGCCGACCTCCACGTGGTGGGAGAGGAGTACGATCCCCATCGCGGGATGGCGGCGGCGGATCTCGTGCGCGGCCTGGATTCCCTCGTCGGTCTGCGTCGGCGGCATGCGGATGTCGACGATCGCCACGTCGGGCTCGTGCTCGTCCACCGCGGCGATCAGCTCCTCGGGAGAGGCCGCCTCGGCGACGATCTCGATGCCTTCGCCGCGGATGAACGACGCGATGCCCTCGCGCAGCAGCCGGCTGTCGTCGGCGATCACGACGCGCACGGCAGCTCAGCGGTGACGACTGTCCCGCCGCCCGGGGGGCTGAGGATGCGCAGCGTGCCGTCGAGCGCGGCGACGCGGTCTGCCAGCCCCTGGAGCCCGGTGCCGGCCGACTCGTCGGCGCCGCCGACACCGTCGTCGGCGATCTCGATGATCGCGAGGCCGTTGCGGCGCGAGACCCGTACCGTCGCCTGCGTCGCCTGCGCGTACTTGGCGACGTTGGCCAGCGCCTCGCAGGCGATGAAGTACGCCGCGAGCTCCACCGGCTCGGGCAGGCGCTCCGGGCTCTCGAAGGAGACGGTCGTAGCGACGCTCGCGCGCGACGCCAGTGAGTCGAGCGCCGCCCGCAGTCCGTGGTTGAGCACCGCGGGATGGATCCCGCGCGCGAGCTCACGCAGCTCCTCCAGCGACTGGGAGAGCTCCTCGGTGGCGGAGCTGACGAGCTCCTCGGCCAGCTCCGGATCCGCGCGGATGCGGCTCTGGATCATGCGCAGCTGGAGCGCGACGGAGACGAGCCGCTGCTGCGCTCCGTCGTGGAGGTTGCGCTCGAGCCGCCGCCGCTCCGCGTCGCCGGCCGCGACGATGCGCTCGCGCGAGGCGCGCAGCTCCGCGAGACGGCCCTCGGACTCGGCTTGCAGCCGCGCATCGTCGAGGGCGATCGCCGCGGTGGCGGCGACGGCCTCGACGAGCTCCGGATCGTCGTCGAGCGAGGCGTCGTAGACGAGCATCCCGAGCTCGCGGTCGTCGCGCTCGATCGGCGCCGTCGACCGGTTGCCGTCTGAAACGGGCAGCTCGACCGGCTGTCCGCGGCCATCGATGTAGGAGCGCTCGCCGGGTACGCGATAGGCCAGGACCAGCCCGGGGTCGCCGAGCGTCTTCGCCAGGCCCGCCTCCAGCTGCACGCCGCGCCGCGTGCCGACATCGCGGAGGAGATCCGCGAGCCCGCCGCGCGCGAGCCGGGATCGCAGCAGCCCCCAGAGCAGCGCGGCCGGAACCGTCAGCAGCGCGGTGTTGAGGATCCAGAAGAGCGGGGTCACCGGCGACTCGAGGAGCAGCGTGGTCAGCGAGGCGGCGTACAGGACTCCGGAGAGGCTCCCGCCCAGGCTCGGGAGCAGCGCTCGCCGGCGTGGCCGCGAGGCGGTGCGCCAGCGCCCGAAGATCACGACTGCGACCGCGAGCGACGCGGCGATCAGGACGACCTGCTGGACCTTGGTCAACGCGCTCGCCACGTCGGCGTCGGGCCGGACGAGGAGCAGGTTGTCCGGCACGTCCAGGAACAGCATCACCGCGAACTGGAGGACGAAGAGGCCGACGAAGAACATCCCCACGATCACGCGGTCGACCGTCGAGATGAGCCGGCCGCCGCTCACGAAGCTCAGGATCAGCGCCGCGTAGACGACGATCCACACCTCGCCGAGCAACAGGGCGGCCGTGAACGTCAGGGCTGAGTCGATCTGAGTGAGGATCTCGGAGAGGTTCACGCCGAAGCCGGCGAGCGTCAGCATGGGGCCGACGGCGCTGTCGGGGCGCCGGCGCCAGGCGACGAGGCCGCACGCCGCGAAGGAGACGCCTGAGAGCCTGTGGATCACTGAGTTGCCCGGCACCGGCGAATCGCCGTCGAAGACGGGGATCAGCGCGATGACGCCGGCCGCAGCCACGGCCGCCCACAACGCGACCCAGAACCGCGTGCCGTGCGTGCGCGCCGTGAGGCGATCGAGCCCCCGGAGGCGGTCGCGTGCGACCGGACGGGCCAGGAGCTCGCTCGTTCCACCAGCCCAGCTGAGCAGGCGCAGCACGGCCCGACTCTAATCGGCCGTGGAGCGTACGGCTAGCCGCCCCTTCGCGCACCAGCGCGCGGAGCGACAGATGCAGGCAGGCCGGATGGGAGGCCCGCCGCGGGACGGCGACAGTGCACCGCATGTTCTCGACACGGAACGGAAAGATCATCGAAGCGCCGGCCGACGCTCCGGCGATCGCCCTTCGCGAGGTCCGCAAGGTCTACGGCCAGGGCGAGGGATCCGTCGTCGCCCTCGACGGAATCAGCATCGGGCTCTCGCGCCGGTCGTTCACCGCCATCATGGGCCCGTCGGGATCGGGCAAGAGCACGTTCCTCCACGTGGCGGCGGGGCTGGACCGTCCGACGTCCGGCACCGTCGCGCTGGGCGACACCGAGCTGGCGGGGCTCAGCGAGCGGCGGCTCACGATGCTGAGGCGCGAGCGGATCGGGTTCGTCTTCCAGGCGTTCAACCTGATGCCCTCGCTCACGGTCACCCAGAACATCGGTCTGCCGCTGCGCCTCGACGGTCGCCGCGCGCGGCGCTCGGAGGTGCGCGAAGTGGCGGCCCGCGTCGGGCTGGACCAGCGCCTGCGCCACCGTCCCGCCCAGCTCTCCGGCGGCCAGCAGCAGCGCGTCGCGATCGCGCGGGCCCTCATCACGCGGCCGGAGGTGGTGTTCGCCGACGAGCCGACCGGAGCGCTGGACCGCCGCACCGGGCGTGACGTGCTCGCACTCCTGCGCGACGTCGTCGACGTGGACGGCCACACGGTCGTCATGGTCACCCACGACCCCGCGGCGGCGGCGTACGCCGATCAGGTCATCCTCCTCGCCGACGGTCGGATCGCCGGGACGCTCGACGCTCCCGACGCCGACGAGGTCGCCGAGCGGCTCGCGCACCTGGGGGACTGAGCCATGCTGGGACTCGCTCTTCTCAGCGGCCGCGGCCGCATCGGCACGTTCGCCGGCGCCCTGGTGGCGCTCATCGCGTCGTCCGCCCTCGTGATGGCCGGCGGCATGCCATTCGAGGCGGCGCTGCGCACCCAGCCGCCCGTCGAGCGCTATGCCGGCGCCGCGGCCGTCGTGACCGGGCAGCAGGTCGTCGGGACGGAGGACGCCGTCGTGCTCGGCGAGCGCGCCCGCGTGGACTCTTCACTCGCCGACCGGCTGGCGGCCGTCCCCGGCGTGCGCGCGGCGATCGCCGACGTCTCGGCGCCGGCCCGCCTCGGCGGCCGGGCCACCGTCGCCCACGGGTGGAGCAGCGCCGCGCTGACGCCCTACGTGCTGAACGCCGGACGCGCGCCCGCCGGGCCCGATGAGGTCGTGACCGGCTATCCCGCTGCGCTCGGCAAGAAGCTGCGCCTCGCGTCGACCGAAGCCGCCCGCACTGTAACCGTGGTCGGCGTCGCCCGGCCCCGCCATCCGGTGCGGCGCCAGACCGCAATCTTCCTCACCGACGGCGAGGCCTCGCGCCTGGCCGGGAATCCAGCCCGCCCCTCCCGCGCCGACGCGATCGGAGTGGTCGCCGGCCCCGGCTTCGACCCCTCGCGACTGCGCGCCGCCGCCGGCGAGGCGGAGGTCTTCACCGGGGACGCGCGCGGCCGGGCCGAGTATCCCGAACTGCTGCAGACGCGGACCGAGCTGATCGCCGTCACCGCGGCGTTCGGCGGACTGGCGCTGTTCATCGCGATCTTCGTGGTCGCCAGCACCATGAGCCTGTCGATCCAGCAGCGCGAGCGCGAGATCGCGCTCCTGCGAGCGGTGGCAGCGACGCCCGGTCAGATTCGCCGCATGATCTCCTGGGAGGCGGCGATCGTCGCCCTGGTCGGCTCGGCGGCGGGAATCTGGCCTGGGGTCATCCTCGGGCGAGAGCTCGCGGAGGGGCTCGTGGACCACGGCGTCGCGCCCCCGAACCTCGTCGTCGCCGCCGGCTGGCTGCCGATGGCGGCGGCCATCGGTGGTGGCGTCCTGGCGGCGCTGCTCGCGGTCCTCGGCGCCGGCCGGCGCGCCGCACGCGTGCCGCCGACGCATGCGCTGACCGAAGCCGCGGTCGAGCCTCGGCTGCTCGGCCCGGGGCGCCTGATCGGCGGGCTGGTTTCGCTCGCCGGAGCGGTGCCTCTGTTCGCCGTCGCCACCACCACCAGCGCCCCGGACGTGGCCGCGGCCACGTCCGAGATGACGGCGCTCTTCCTCGTGGCGGCGGTGGGCTTCCTCGGACCGATCGTCGCGCGTCTCGCCGCCGGGATCCTCGGGCCCCCGCTTGCGCGGATCTCGCCGGTCGGCGGCTTCCTCGCGTCGGCGAACCTGCGCACCGCGACGCGGCGGTTCTCGTCGGCCAGCACGCCGCTGATGCTCACCGTCGGCCTGAGCTGCACGCTGCTGTTCAGCTCGACCACCATCGACCACGCCGTCACCCAGCAACGGCACGCCGGCCTGGAGGGCGAGCTGGCCATCACCAGCACCGGTCCCGGCCTACCGGCCGCGACGCTGGCCGACGTGCGCGGCACTCCCGGAGTGCGCTCGGCCGTCGCCCTGACCCCCACGACGCTCGGCCCGAGCCTCGGCGTCTCGGATGACCTCGTCCCCGCGCAGATCCTCAGCGGAGGGAACGGCGGCGGGCTCGACGTCGGCGTGACGTCCGGTTCGCTGGCGGAGCTGCGCGGCGACACGATCGCGCTCGGCCGCCGACGCGCTGACGCGGCGGACGCCCGAGTCGGCGACCGCGTGGCGGTGACGCTCGGCGACGGAACGCGCACCCGCGCGAACGTCGTGGCGATCTACACCCGCGAGCTCGGGTTCGGCGACGCACTGCTATCCCCCGAGCTGGCGGCCGGCCACCACACGAGTCCCCTCGTCGGGACGATCCTCGTGCACACCGCCGACCCGACCGCCGTCGCGCGGCGCCTGCGGGCATTGGCTCCGCGCTATCCGGGCCTGCGAGTCAGCGGCCGCGCCTCGCTGGCCAGCGTGACCGACGCCGATCGCGAGCTCAACCGCTGGCTCGGACCGCTGTTCGTCGCGATCATCTTCGCCTTCACCTCGATCGCAGTCGTGAACACGCTTGCGATGATCGCGCTCCAGCGGGGGCGCGAGCTCGGGCTCCTCCAGCTCGTGGGCGGGACCGCGCGCCAGGTGCGTTCGATGGCACGCTGGGAGGCCGGCCTGATCATCACGATCGGGCTCGGGCTCGGCCTGGCGATCGCGGCTACGGCGCTGCTCCCCCTCAGCCACGCGCTGACGGGCAGCGTCCGCCCGCATGTGCCGCCCGACCAGCTCGCGGCGATCCTCGGCGTCTCGGCCCTGCTGGCGCTGCTCGCCCTGGCGCTGCCGACGCGGCGGGCGCTGCGCTCGCGCCCCGTCGAGGCAATCGGGGTGGGTGAGTAGCCG
>JBKOYW010000297.1:0-4307 GCA_046744275.1 Actinomycetota bacterium | reverse complement strand
GCACCAACGGGCGAGTGTCCCAGCGTGCCGCGGCGCCGTCGCTGGGGCTAGCCGTACGGCTGTTCCCGACGCCTCCTGCGGTTTATGTGTCGTCCATGAGAGAGAGGATGCTCGGCGCCGGCCTCCTACTGGCCGCCGCCCTGGCCCCCGCCGCGCCCGCCGGCGATCGGATCTCGGGCTTCCTCGACTTCTGGGTCAATGGCGCCTACGGCGGCCTGGACTGGTCGCGCTACCCGGACCGGTTCGACACGCCGGAGGAGTTCGCGAGCTGGTGGCAGACGTACGGCCAGGTGCAGTGGACCGCCCGCCAGAACGCGATCATCGGTCCGCCGTGATCAGACCGACACGCCGTACGCCTCCGTGAACGCGTCCTGCGCGTACGCCAGCGACGCGTAGCCGAAGCCCTTGTCGCCCCAGCCCGTTCCCCAGCTGTTGCGCACGACGAAGCGGTCGGGCGTGAAACCGACGAGCGCGACCGCGTGGCCGCCGCGACGCGTCCTCGGCTGGTACTCGTCGAGGTTGCCGCCGTTGTCGGACGCGTCGTCCCACGTGCGATCGACGTCGAGCCGCGTGAGGATCGGGCCGCTCGTCGCGAGCCAGCGCCGCCACGAGTCGATCGAGCCACCGCGGTCGAGCGACAGGTTGAAGTACGACCGGATCTTCATCTGCGCGGCAAGCGCGTAGAACGTCTCGGGCTTGCCCGGGTACAGCGCCCCGCTGAACGGCAGGACGGTCTCCTTCACCGCGCCGAACTTGCGCGCCACGTCGAGCGCCGCCTTCAGGCTCGTGCCGGCGTTCTCGATGAACGTGCTCGGCGAGCTCTCGAACTCGTCGGTCTCCTTGGACGCCATCCAGATGAAGCGCTTCGACAGCGCTTCGGTCTGCTTGAGCCGGCCGGTCTTGGTGAAGTGCCAGCGGAGCAGCGCGTCGGCGGTCGCCCAGCCGACGCACGAGCCCGTCGTGCCCTGGTCACCGACCTTCCACCACGTCTCCCTCAGGTCCTTGGACTTCGGCACGGCCGGCGCGGCGGCGAGCAGGCCGGCGGCGTCCGCCTGCTCGAGCTGCCAATCGCGCTCAGTCTCGCGCGACGGCACGACGTTGAGGACCCGCTTGACCCGCTTGGGGCGCGCCTTCGCGCGGCGCTTCGGGGTGCGTTTGGCTTGAGGCATGGTGCGACCCTAACGGGTAGCGTGGCGGCCGCCATGAAGATCGTCACGCTCCCCGGCGACGGCATCGGCCCCGAGGTCCTCGCGGCGACCGTCGAGCTCCTGCACCAGGTCGCGCCCGACCTGTCCTACGAGGAGCGGCCGATCGGCGGCGCCGCGATCGACGCCACCGGCACCGCCCTGCCGGACGAGACGCTCGAGGCGGCCAAGCGGTCGGACGCCGTGCTGCTCGCCGCCGTCGGCGGCCCGAAGTGGGACACCACCGATCCGGACAAGCCGCGCCCCGAGCAAGGGCTGCTCGGGCTCCGCCAGGGTCTCGGTCTGTACGCAAACCTGCGTCCCGTCCGCCCGCTGCCCGCGCTCTACGACGAGAGCCCGCTCAAGCGCAGCGTCATCGAGCGCACCGACCTGCTGGTCGTGCGCGAGCTGACCGGCGGCATCTACTTCGGCGAGAAGGGCCGCGCCGACGGCCGCGCGCACGACGTATGCGCCTACACCGAGCAGGAGATCGAGCGGATCGCGCGCATCGCGTTCCAGGCGGCTCGCTCGCGGGTCACCAGCGTCGACAAGGCGAACGTGCTCGAGACCAGCCGCCTGTGGCGCGAGGTGGTCATGCGCGTGCACAGCGCGGAGTTCCCGAACGTCGAGCTCGAGCACCTGCTCGTCGACAACGCGGCGATGCGGCTCGTCGCTGCCCCGCGCCACTTCGACGTGATCCTCACCGAGAACATGTTCGGCGACATCCTCAGCGACGAGGCGGCGATGCTGACCGGCTCGATCGGCCTGCTGCCGAGCGCGTCGCTGGGTGGCGACGGCCCGGGCGTGTTCGAACCCGTCCACGGCTCGGCGCCGGACATCGCCGGCCAGGGCATCGCGAACCCGCTGGCCATGTTCCTGTCCGCCGCGCTGATGCTCCGCCACGGACTCTCCCGGGAACAGGAGGCGGCGCGGATAGAATCGGCCGTGGATCGGGCCCTCGAAGCCGGCTTGCGTACCGGCGACCTGGGCGGCACGGCAACGACCGCCGAAGCGACACGTGCGGTCCTGGAGGAGCTGACGTGAAGCAAGCGGACCTCATCTGGATGAACGGCGAGTACGTCGCCTGGGAGGACGCGAAGATCCACGTGCTGACGCACGCGCTCCACTACGGAACCGGCGTGTTCGAGGGCGTGCGCGCGTACGAGACCGCTCGCGGGACGGCGGTGTTCCGCCACCAGGACCACATCGACCGGCTGTTCAAGTCGGCGCAGATGTACTACATGGACGTCCCGTACACGAAGGAGCAGATCCGCGAGGCGACGCTCGACCTGATCGCCCGCAACGGGCTGAAGTCCTGCTACATCCGCCCGGTCGTCTACCGCGGCGCCGGGCCGATGGGCCTGTACCCGCTCGACTGCCCGGTCGACGTCTTCATCGCTGTCTGGGAGTGGGGCGCCTATCTCGGCGAGGAGGGCAAACAGCGCGGCGTGACGGGGACCGTCGTGTCGTGGCGCAAGATCGGGCAGGACGCGCTGATCCCGCTCGCCAAGGCCAACGGCCAGTACCTCAACTCCGTGCTCGCGAAGATCGAGGCGGAGCGGGCCGGCTTCGAGGAGGGGATCCTGCTCGACCAGCGCGGCTTCGTATGCGAGGGCACCGGCGAGAACCTGTTCGTGATCAAGAACGGCGTGGTCGCCACGCCGGGCTTCAACTCCTCGATCCTCGGCGGCATCAACCGCCTTTCGGCGATCACGATCGCACGCGACCTCGGCTACGAGGTCGTCGAGCGCGACGTCGCGCGCGGCGAGCTCTACACCGCCGACGAGATCTTCATGACCGGCACCGCCGCCGAGCTGACGCCGCTGCGCGAGATCGACGGCCAGGCGATCGGCACCGGCGAACCCGGCCCGGTCACGCGCGCGATCCAGTCGGTGTTCGAGGTCGCGCTGCACGGGCGCTCCGACCGCTACGCCGACTGGCTGGACGTCGTGCCGCAGCCGGCTCCCGCTCCGTGACCCGGATCGCGATCTACGACACGACCCTGCGGGACGGGATGCAGGGCCACGGCATGTCGCTGTCCGTGGAGGAGAAGGTCCGCGTCGCGCACGTGCTCGACGACCTCGGGATCCCGTTCATTGAGGCCGGCTTCCCGGCCTCGAACCCGAAGGAGGCCGAGCTGTTCGAGCGGCTCGAGCACGAGGGCCTGCGCGCCGACGTCTGCGCGTTCGGCATGACCCGCCGGCGCGGCGTGCCCGCCGAGGAGGACGGGGCGCTGCGCGAGCTCGCGAGCTCGTTCGCGCCGGTCTGCACGCTGGTCGGCAAGACGTGGGGTCTGCACCTCGAGAAGGTCGTCCGCGTCGGCCGCGACGAGAACCTGGCGATGATCGCCGAGTCGATCGCGTACCTGCGCGCGCAGGGCAAGCGCGTGATCTACGACGCCGAGCACTTCTTCGACGGCTGGCGCGACGACCCGGCCTACGCGATCGCGTGCCTGGAGGCCGCGGCCGAGGCCGAGAACCTCACGCTCTGCGACACCAACGGCGCGTCGCTGCCCGGCCAGGTCGCCGAGGCGGTGGCCGCGGTGCGCGCCGCCCTGCCGGTTGCTGCGATCGGGATCCACTGCCACAACGACGCCGAATGCGGCGTGGCGAACTCGCTCGCGGCGGTGGAAGAGGGCGCGACGCTCGTGCAGGGCACGTTCAACGGCTACGGCGAGCGCTGCGGCAACGCCAATCTCACCAGCATCGTCCCCAGCCTCCAGCTCAAGCTCGGGCACGACTGCCTGCCGAGCCTCGAGGGCTGGACCGAGGCCGCGCACTACCTCGACGAGCTGCTGAACCTGACGCCCGACCCGAACCAGCCGTACGTCGGCAAGAACGCGTTCGCGCACAAGGGCGGCATGCACGTCGCGGGCGTGAACGCCGACCCGGCCACGTTCGAGCACATCGACCCGGGCGCGGTCGGCAACAGCCGCGAGGTGCTGGTCTCCGAGCTGTCCGGCAAGGGCACGGTGATCGCCCCTGCCGGCGGGTCGCTGGACGACGCCGCGGCCACGCGCGTGGTCGAGCGCGTGAAGGAGCTCGAGCACCGCGGCTTCCAGTTCGAGGCCGCCGACGGCTCGTTCGACCTGCTGATCCGCCGCGAGACCGGCGACTACGAGCC
>JBKOYW010000045.1:0-4018 GCA_046744275.1 Actinomycetota bacterium | reverse complement strand
CCTACGCACTCTCCTGTCGAGGCTCCCGGCGCCGGCAGCTGATTGTTGGACCCCCCTTCGGATCAGGCCGGCCCGGGAGCCGTCATTCTTGCTCGGGCTGGCCGACGGGACGCCGCTCACAGGGGAGCTGCAGACACAGGTGATGGCCGCCGTCTGGCGCCTCGAGAGGGCAACCGTCGAGCAGGTCCGCATCGCGTTGCCGCCGCGCTACCGCGGGGCGTACAACACGATCCAGACGGTCCTCAATCGCCTCACCGACCGCAAGCTGCTGTCACGCGACAAGGTCGGGAACGCCTTCGAGTACCGGCCGCTGGTGTCGGAGGCCGAGTATCTCTCGCGCTCGATCGCGCAGGCGCTGGCCGGGGCCTCGAAGGCTGCCCGGGAGGCTGCGCTCGCGCAGCTCATCGGTGGGATCGGTGACGACGAGCTGACCGATCTCCGCGAGCTCGCGCGCGAGATGCACGAAAGACGCCGCAAGAGATGACTGCGGCGCTCGCAGCGATCACCGCCGCGGGCATCGTCCTACCGCATGCTCTGCGCCTACAGCGCGTCGCCCCCGTCACGGCCACCGTCCTCTGGCTGAGCTCGCTCGCACTGCGGGCGATCGTCTGTCTCCTCGCGGTCATCTACCTGCTGTTCTTCCTGCCGCGCACCGGGCTCTTCGTCCACCTCGCACACTGGTGCGCTCACGTGCCGTCGCCCGTGAGCGGCTTCGAGCTGGCCATCGAGGGACACGGCGTCGCAGCCCTTTCTTTGTACGTCCCCGGCATCGTGCTGGCCGGCTCGCTCCTGGTCATGTGCGTCGGCACCGTGCGTGACGCCCGTGCGGCGCGGCACCTCGTCGCGCAGCATGCTGTCGGCCTCGGACCGAGGAACAGCGTCATCGTCGGCGGCTCCGACGTCCTGTTTGCGGTCGCAGGACTCATCCGCCCACGGATCGTGGTATCGGCCGGAGCCCTCACATCACTGGATGACGACGAGCTGGCCGCCGGGCTCGACCATGAAGCGGGGCATATCGCCAGGCGGCACCGCTTCGTGATGCTGCTCGCCGTCGGACTTCGGGCGCTTGGCCGCGCAGTTCCGGGCAGCGGTCGGGGCGTACGCGAGCTCGCGTTCCACCTCGAGCGCGACGCGGACCGTTGGGCGCTGCGCCGGAAGAACGACCGCGTCGCGTTGGCGAGCGTGATCTGCAAGGCGGCCACTGCGGAGCGGCCTCCGGCGCTCGTCGGTCTCGGCGACACCGACGTCCGTGAACGCTTGGGCCAAGTCCTGAACACCTGTTCCGGAAGATCACGACGCGCCGGCGCTGCGTTCAATGCGCTCGCAACGGCGATGGTGGCGTGCACCGTGCTCGTTGCCGCAATCGTGCCGGCCGCAGCCGTCTCCGGCGCTGCCAGTGATGCACATCGCGGCCACCACCTGCATCACTGCCAGCACTTAGCGCCGTAGGGCGGTGCGGATCGCCCGCGCGGCACCCGCTCACGCAAGGCGAACTCGACGCGAGCGCGGCTGTTCGTTCCTCAGCGCGCGAAGCGCTCGGGATCACGCGCGAACTCTGCCGCGCACGCAAGCGTGCAGAAGAAGTAGGCCGAGTCCTGATACACAAGCCGGCCGGGAGCGTGTTCCGGATCGACCGCCATTCGGCAGACGGGGTCGTGTGGCAGCGCGCCGGTGCTCGATTCGCCGGTGCGGACCGCGGCGAAGAGCTCAACCGGCTCCCGGACGTTTCGCAGCGTGCGGCGGCCGCGCGGCTCGTAGAGGACACCCTCGAGCTGCGGCGCCATCGCCGCTGTATGGCCGGTGAGCAGCACTTCGCCGCCGCTCGCTTCGGCCGAGACGCGGGCGGCCAGGTTGACCGCCGCGCCGAAGTAGTCGCCATCACGCTCGACTGCCGAGCCGTGATGCAGGCCCACGCGCACCGCCGGGGCACCGTGGCCGAGCATGAGCTCGTGTGTGATGCGTAGGCCCAAGAGCACCGCGGCGGCGGGATCGGGGATGCTGAGCATCAGCGCGTCGCCAATCGTCTTGACCTGCGTCCCACCGCTCGCCGGGAGCTCGGCACGGACTGCAGCGCAGAAGTCGGCGACGAGCGCGGCCGCCTCTTCGTCGCCGTGTGCCTCGGTCAACGCGGTGAACCCCGCGATGTCGGCGAACACGAACGTGGCGCTCACAGTCGGCTCCATGCGGGTTCCTCCGTACTCGCCAAGCACCCGCTTACGCGCTTGGCATGCGAGGTCTCACCATAGACGCCGGTCGATGACGAGCCATGGACCGGCGTTCGCCGCGGCAGGCGCCGCGGCGAACACCAGTCGATTGGGCACTACGCGGCAGACGCGTGCACCGCGTGACCGTGGCCCGAGTACTCGTCGCGGCGCAGCAGCATCGCGATGAGCATGCTCGGCAGCATGACGGCGTGCTCGATGCCCATCAGCGTGGCGCTGTCGGTCACGAGTCCGGTTCCCAGCAGGACGAGCAGGCCAAGGGTCGGAATGACGCCATCTCCATCGACGGCTGCCAGCCGTGACCGCGGTAGCGCATCCAGGCGACCATCGGCACGGTCATGGCGAACGTCATCACGATCAGCATCAACGCGGGAGCGTCTTCGTAGACCTCGCCGGAGCTCGTACCCATTGCGAGCAGCGCAGCGTCGGCTGGCAGCGCGAAGACGACCATGCCGAGCAGCATGGCGACGAGCATCTCGACGTAGTGCCGGATGAAATGACGGGTCGAGGAAGCGATGCGGCGGTAGCTGAGGATCTTGTTCATGTCGGTCTCCATCTCGGTTGGTTGGGGTTGCGGTGATCAGCGTCGCGCGACCAGGCCGATGCCGCGACGGGGGCGACCCGTAGGAAAGACCGCAGGGTTTGGCTCGCCGCGTCAGGCCGTGGGGGCGACGAGCGGCGGCGCTGAGGACGCGAGTGCCGGCGGCAGCTGCGTGCGGGACGAGATGTCGAGCTTGCGGAAGACGTTGCTGAGGTGCATCTCGACGGTGCGCAACGTGACGAACAGCGCTTGGGCGATCTCGCGGTTCGTCATGCCTTCGGCGGCCATGGCGGCGATCCGGCGTTCGCTCGGCGTGAGGGCGTCGACGCCCGTACGGACGAGGCGGCGCGGGCGGGCGCCGGTCGCGATCAGCTCCTCGTGGGCTCGTTCGGCGAGAAGGCCTGCGCCGCACCGTTGGGCGAGCTCGACCGCGTGGTGCAGGTGTTCGCGGGCCTCCGCGCGTTGGTTGGCGCGTCGCAGCGCGGCTCCGAGGTCGGCGAGGGCGTATGCGTGTTCGAGCCGCGCGGCCGACGCTTCCAATACGGCGATCGCCTCGCGGATTCGATTGATTCCGTCGCTTCCGCCTTCGATCAGGCCGAGGATCCGGAGTGCCCTGCCCAGGCTCCTCGGCGCCGCCCACTGCTGCGCGAGGTGGACCTCCGCCCAGGCCAGCTCCAGTGCTTCGGTCTCGGCCCCGAGCGCGTGGTGCTCGAGCGCGGCTGCCGAGCGCCACGCGGGATAGGAGACCGCAGGGTTCACGAGCGACAGTGCGTCAAAGATGCGGCCGACCGCCAGGAAGTCAGCCAGAGCCGCCTGGCGGTCGCCACGCGCGGCGCTGAGCATCGCCCGTGAGCGAAGCACGGGCGCGTAGAGGAACCGCTCGGGGATGACCCCGACGTCCATCTCCATCGCCGCCAGCGCGGCCGCGGCGTCGTCGAGCGCGCCGCGCTCGACGAGCACGTGCATCAGCCAGCCGTAGGCGGAAGGCATGAACATCGCATCGCGATGCGGCAACGCGTCGATAGCCGTCCGTGCGTCGGACTCCGCCTCGACGAGGCTCCCTGAACCGATTTCGAGCATCGCGCGCATCATCAGTGCGCCGGAGAAGTTGAACGCCGCTCCGCGCTTGCTTGCATCGGCGATCACAGAATCCACCGGGCGCAGCGCCTCGGTGAAGCGGTCGGCGAACATCAGCGCGTAGACGGCGCTCCAGTAGCTCCAACTGCGCTCCTCTGTGAGCAGCTCGGAAAGGGCC
>JBKOYW010000347.1:0-4111 GCA_046744275.1 Actinomycetota bacterium | reverse complement strand
GCGATGTTCGCGAACGGGCCGGCGTGCATGAGGCACGGCTGGCCCTCGAGCGTCTGGATCAGGTTCGGCTTGATCGCCTCCTTGAGCAGCACGGTCATCGCGCCGGCGGCGCCGAGGTCCTCGGCGGTGACCGGGCGGCCGCCGTCGTAGGAGTGCGCGACGGTGATCGCCCCGAGCCGCCGGCGCAGGTCGTGCAGGTCGCGCGCGACGGCGAGGATCGCCATCACCTCCGAGGCGGCGGTGATGTCGAACGCGGCCTGCCGCGGATAGCCGTTCGCGCGCCCGCCGAGGCCGACCACGACCTCGCGCAGCGCGCGGTCGTTCATGTCCACCGCGCGCCGCCAGTCGACCCGCAGCGCGTCGATCTGGTGCGGGTTGCCGTGCAGGATCGACGCGTCGAGCAGCGCCGCGAGCAGGTTGTTGGCCGCGCCGACGGCGTGGATGTCGCCGGTGAAGTGCAGGTTGAGGTCTTCCATCGGCACGACCTGGGTCATGCCGCCGCCCGCCGCTCCGCCCTTGAGGCCGAACACGGGTCCGAGCGAGGGCTCGCGCAGGCACAGCACCGGGCGCTTGCCGATCACGCCGAGGCCTTGGGTGAGGCCGACGGCCGTCGTCGTCTTGCCCTCGCCCGCGCGCGTGGGGGTGATGCCGGCAACGCACACCAGCTTGCCGTCGGGCGCCGACTGCAGCCGGTTGAGCGCCGACAGGTTGATCTTGGCCTTGTAGCGCCCGTAGGGCTCGACCTCCTCCGGCTCGAGGCCGTGGGCGGCGGCGAGCTCGTCGATCGGCTGGAGCTCGGCGTCTTGGGCGATCTCGAGGCTGCTCTTCACGGCTCCTCCTCTGGCTGACGGGTCAGTCGCGGTTGAACGCCGCGACGATCTCCCGCTCGAATTCGATGACGTGCTCGCGCATGAGCTCGCGGGCGCGGGGGGCGTCGCGGTCGAGCATCGCCTCGAGCAGCCGCGCGTGGTCGAAGACCGCGGCGCCGAGGCCCGGCACGCGGTCGAGGACGACGTACCAGACCCGTAGCGAGAGCGCGAAGTACCGCTCGAGCGTCTCGATCAGGTACGGGTTCTGCGAGCCCTCCCAGGCGATGCGGTGGATCGCCTCGTCGAGCTGCATCAGGGCGTCGGCGTCGGCGCTGCGCTCGAGCTCGCGGACCTCGGCCAGCAGCGCCTCGGCGCGGGCGCGGACGGCGCCGTTCATGCGGCGGGCGGCGAGCTCGGCCGCCTGCGCCTCGAGCTCGGCGCGGACCTCGGCGATGTGGACGATGTCCGACGCGTCGACGCTAGTGACGTACGTGCCGCTGCGCGGCTGCACCGCGACGAGGTTCTCGAGCGCCAGCCGCTTGATCGCCTCGCGCAGCGGCGTGCGGCCGATCCCCAGCTCGCTCATCAGCTCGTCCTCGCGCAGCACGGTGCCGGGGGCGAGTCGCAGCGTCACGATGCGGTCGCGCAGCTGCACGTACGCGCGCTCCGAGATCACTAGTCCCCCAGCTCGGCCCGCCTGCGCGCGACGAACTCCTGCAGCTGCGCGCGGACGCCGTCGTCGAGCGTCGGCTCCTCGTACTCCTCAAGCGTGCGCCGCCAGATCTCGCCCGCCCGCTCGGCCGCGTCCTTGCCGCCGTTGCGCGTCCAGCGGTCGAAGTTCTCGGTCGAGGAGAGCAGCGGCCGGTAGAAGCACTCGCGGAAGCGCTCGAGCGTGTGGGCCGCGCCGAGGAAATGCCCGCCCTGGCCGACCTCCTGGTGGGCGCCGAAGGCGAGGCTGGCCTCGTCGATCTCGAGCGGCGTGAACTCGTGCCGGAGCATCCGCAGCAGCTCGATGTCGACGATGAACTTCTCGTAGCAGGACACCAGCCCGCCCTCCAGCCAGCCCGCCGCGTGCATGACGAAGTTGGTGCCGGCCAGGAACGTGGGGAGGAGGGTCATGAGCGCCTCGTACGCGCTCTGGGCGTCCGCGGTCTGGCTCGCGGTCAGCCCGCCGCCCGACCGGAACGGGAGCCCGAAGTGGCGCGCGATCTGGCCGGTGCACAGCAGGCCGATCGCCGACTCGGGCGTGCCGAAGCTCGGCGAGCCCGACTGCATGTCCGTGTTCGACAGGAACGAGCCGAACACCACCGGGCAGCCCGGCTGGACGAGCTGGCACAGCGCAATGCCCGACAGCGCCTCGGCGAGCTGCTGCACGAGCGTGGCCGGGATCGAGACCGGCGACATCGCGCCCATCAGCAGGAACGGCGTCATCACGACGGCCTGGTTCGCGCGGTTGTACTCGACCATCGCGCTCAGCATCCGGTCGTCCCAGCGCAGCGGCGAGTTGCAGTTGATCAGCGAGATAGAGACCGGCGATGACGGCAGCCCATCGAACAGGACACTGCCCATCGCGATCGTGTCGCGGGCGTTCTCGCCCGAGATGACCGAGCCCATGTACGGCTTGTCGGACAGGGTCTGGAGCGCGTAGACCATGTCGAGGTGGCGCGAGTCGAGCGGCCGGTCGTTCGGCTCGACGATCGTGCCGCCGGGCGAGTCGAGCTGGTCGAACGACTGCGAGAGCTTCACGAAGTTCTCGTAGTCGGCCATCGTCGCGTCGCGGCGCACGTCGCCCTCGCGCACGAACGGCGGGCCGTAGACCGAGGCGAACACCATGTGGTCGCCGCCGATGTGGCAGGTCCGCTCGGGGTTGCGGGCCTGCAGCTCGAACTCGCGCGGCGCCTTGGCGACCTGCTCGAGCACGAAGTCCGGATCGAGCTTGACGAGGTGGTCACCCTCGACCGTCTGGCCGGCCTTGCGGAACAGCTCGACCGCCTCGGGGAGCATGAACTCGAGGCCGAGCTCCGACACGATCCGCCGCCAGCCGCGATCGAGCACCTCCATCGCGTCCTCGCTGAGGATCTCGTAGCGCGGCATTGTGTTGACGAACATGGTTCCGTAACATATCTGGCGTGGAACAAGAGTTCCAACGCGGGACGCGGACGATCGACCGGGCGGCGCAGCTGCTCGCCCTCGTGCTCGAGGCCGAGCGCCCACGGCCGCTGGCGGAGCTGGCCGGTGACGCCGCGCTCCCCAAGTCCACCACGTCGCGCCTGCTCGGCGCGCTCGAGCGCCAGGGGCTGGTGCAACAGCGCGGGCGGCGCGGGAGCTTCGGGCCGGGCCCGGTGATGCTGCGCTTCGCCCACCGCGGCCAGCTGGTCGAGCTCGCGCAGCCGCGAATGGAGGCGCTGTCGGCGGCGAGCGGTGAGACGATCAACCTCGCGGTGCCCGGGCCACTCGGCGTCGAGCACCTCGCGCAGGTCGAGAGCCGGCATTTCCTCGGTACCGGCCAGTGGGTCGGCCGCCGCGTGCCGTACCACTGCACCGCCGTCGGAAAGGTCCTGATCGCGTTCGGCGGCGCCGACCCTGGACCGCTCGAGCCGCTTACGCCGGCGACGATCGTCGCTCCGGAGCGGCTCGCCGGCGAGATCGCGAGCGTGCGCCGCGACGGCTACGCGATCGCGGTCGACGAGCTCGAGGTCGGGCTCTCCGGCCTCGCCGCCCCGGTCTTCGGGGCCGGAGGGCACGCGCTCGCCGCGCTGTCGATCTCCGGACCGACGCTGCGCCTCGGCGCACGAGAGATCGCCGATCTGCACCCGAAGTTGATCTACGAGGCCCAGGCCCTAGGCCACGACATGGGAGCCAACGCCGCATGACGCACGACGAGATCCTGCAGCTGCTCTATGACGAGACTCTGGTGGGGAACGCGCCGGCGGTCGCCGACGGCGTCCGGCAGGGGTTGGACGACGGCCTCGAGCCCGAGCGGATGCTCTACGACGCGCTGATCCCGTCGCTCGAGGAGGTGGGCGCGCGGTTCGAGCGCGGCGACTACTTCGTGCCGGAGATGCTGATCGCGGCGCGTGCGATGCAGGGCGCGCTCGACATCCTCCGGCCGCTGCTGGCCGAGACCGGGTCCAAGCCGGTCGGCACGTTCCTGATGGGCACGGTCAAGGGCGACGTGCACGACATCGGCAAGAACCTCTGCAACATCATGCTCGAGGGCGCCGGCTTCCACGTGATCGACCTGGGGGTCAACGTGCCGCCGGAGAAGTTCATCGAGCAGATCAACGAGCACGAGCCCGACG
>JBKOYW010000494.1:0-12211 GCA_046744275.1 Actinomycetota bacterium | reverse complement strand
GAGATACTAGAACTTGTCTCGTGGGCTCGGAGATGTGTATAAGAGACAGGTGCTGGTCGGCCTCGCCGCGTGGATCCCGTTCCGGCACCGCGGCGAGGGCGCCGCGACCCCCGCGCGGCGCTGGGCGATCCGGGTCCTCATGGTTCCGGCCGCCGCGCTCGCCGTGGCCTTCTTCTTCGGCCCAGTCGGCACGGGCATCGTGGACATCCACTCGCTGCACCGGTCGATCGGGAGCCCGCCGAGCGCCGACTACCAGACGGTCAGCTTTACGGCCTCCGACGGCGTCGACCTCGAGGGCTGGTACCGCCCGTCCGAGAACGGCGCCTCGGTACTGATGATCTCGGGCGGCGGTGGCAACCGCAGGAGCACCCTGCGCCACGCCGAGATGCTCGTCCGCCACGGCTACGGCGTGCTCGTCTACGACCCGCGCGGCAGCGGCAACAGCGAAGGCACCGTGAACTCCTACGGCTGGGGCTGGGAGAAGGACGCCGCCGCGGCGCTCGACTTCCTCGCCGAGCGCGACGACGTCGAGCCGGGGCGCGTCGGCGCGCTCGGGCTCTCGACCGGCGCCGACATCGCGATCGACATCGCCGCCCGCCGCAGCGACGTCAAGGCCGTGGTGGCCGACGGCGCCGCGGCAATCGGCTACGAGGACATCGAGGCTTACACGAGCCGCACGCTCGACCGCGCGCCCATGTGGGTCCTGTTCAAGTCGCTCGAGGTGATCCAGGGCCGCTCCGGGCCGAAGGACTCGCTGGCCGATCAGATCGCCCGCAGCCGCGCGCCGCACCTGATCATCTCCGCCGGCAAGCAGGAGGAGAAGTGGGGCGAGCTCTACGACAGGGCCGGCGGCGACCACTCCGAGCTCTGGTATCTGCCGGAGGCGGGCCACACGGCTGCGCTCAGGCAGTATCCCGAGGCCTATGAGCAGCGCGTCGTGTCGTTCTTCGACGAGAACCTGCGGATCGAAGGCCCTCGATCGCGATGATGACGCGAGGCGCCTATTCGGCGACGGCCATCGCAGTGATCGAGCCGACGCGTACGCCGATCTCGTCC
The DNA here is from genome assembly GCA_046744275.1 of Actinomycetota bacterium. GTDB lineage: Bacteria > Actinomycetota > Thermoleophilia > Solirubrobacterales > Solirubrobacteraceae > DASSUW01. Next base: position 11,155 of record JBKOYW010000494.1, on the reverse strand, counting down.
CAGCTCTCGCCGCGATCGCCGCTGCGCAGGATGCGCCCGTCCGCCATCCCAGCGAGCAGCTCGCCGTCGGTCGCGTCCAGCGTGTAGGGCATCGAGTCGCCCGGTAGCGCGAGCTCCTGCCAGGAGTCCTGCCAGCGGTAGAGCCGTCCGCGTGCGCGGTCGCCCCTGTGGGCTGCTCCCGGACCGCTCGCGGCCGACACATACCAGCGCTCGGGGTCGACGGGATCGACCTCGAGCGCCCAGCAGTAGCCGAGCTCGCGGCCGGCGTCGGCGGCGTCCCAGGTGCGACCGCCGTCGCGACTCCACGCGGCGCCGTCGCCCGCCGCCTGGTAGGCCCGTCCCTCCACGCGCGGGTGCCAGGCCAGCTCGTGCGCGTCGCGCTTCGCGCCGGCCCGGTGGTCGGAGAACGTCGCGCCGCCGTCGTCGGAGTACATGAGGCCGCCGAGCTCGATTCCCACCAGCAGCCGCTCGGCGCGGTGCGGATCGGGCGCGATCCAGCGAACATGGTGCGTCCACGGCCGCGGCGGGAAGCTCCACCGGTCGCGCGACGGGATGTCCTGGAGCGCCTCCAGCTCCGTCCATGTCGCGCCGTCGCGGGTGACGAACAGACGGCTCGGCTCTGTGCCGGCATACAACGCTCCGTCGGCCGCGCTGATCGCCACCGAGAAGACGTCGGGCTCCGGCAGCTCCACCCGCTCCCATGTCACGCCCGCGTCGACGCTCAGGAACGCTCCGTGCCCACGCGTACCGACCAGCACGCGCGCCCGGTCGGCGGCGACGCACTGCGCGCCCACGCCCTCCAGCACCGGCTCGGTCGTCCACGACCGGCCGTCGCGCTGGAGTCGCACCAACCGCTCGCGTGTACAGACGAAAACGGCCACGCTCACGCCCCCACAACGGTAAAGCCGAGGCCGCGCGCTGCCTGGGCCTGTCGGACGTCGTAGGTGAGGAACGGGACTGCGGAACCGCCGGCTCGACGGGCCGCAGCGAGGTGAAGCGCGTCGACGGTGCGGACGCCGGTGATCTCGGCGATGTCGGCGGCCGCGTCGCACGTGACCCGATCCAGTTCGATGATCGAGAAGACGGCGAGATCGTCGAGGAAGGCCGCGCGGGCGGCCGCGGCGTCGCGGTCGTCGAGGAGGCGGGCGAGGTTGCGGCGAACCTCGACGATCGCGTGGCGTACCGTGAGCAGCGACGGATCGCTCCGCAGCAGCGCCTCGGCTTCGTCGGAGTCGGGCTCGTCGATGTACCGCTTGAGGATGGCGCTGGAGTCTGCGTACAGGCTCATTCGCCGCGGTCCTCGGCGAGCGCGTCGAGGACTCGACGCCTGCTCTTCCACCGCCGTGTCTCGCCGAGTGCGCCCGAGCCGCGAACGATCCATCCCTCGGCGACACCTTCCTCGATGCGAGCTCGGCCTGGGAGCGGCCCGAGCAACGCCTTGGGCCGTCCTCGGTCCGTCACGCGCACCAGCTCGCCACGCTCGGCGCGGTCGAGATACTCCGACAGTCGCTGCTTGAGCTCGCGGACGCCCACGTCGGCCATGTGGACATCTTAGCCAAGTGATGTGGTCACATCGATGCGCAGCGCACGTCCCCGAGCTGTCGCTCGCGACCGCCGACGACGACGCGGGCCACCTGTGATTGAGGGATCGACACGACGCGGCGCGGGTGCGCGCTGGAGAGGTCCCCGAGATAGGTGCGACTGTCCGTCTCGCCGATGAACACGCCGACGACCTCCTGGCCGTCATGCAGGCAGACCTTGGCGGGGAAGGGGTCCTTGGAGACCACGAGCCATCCGATCGCCAGATAGCACGCGAGGCCCGTGCCGATTGCGGCGGCGACGTACTCGGAGCGCGAGCGGTGAAGCGTCCTGGCCGCCCAGCCGGCGACGAGCGCCAGCGCGATCGCCGGGGCGACGATCAGCAGGCCCTGCGAGATCAGGAACTCACGCGGGAGTTGCGGTACCGCGGCGGACGAGGGCAGGCGAACCGTCCCGAGCCGAAGCTGCAGCGCCAGGCCGCCGGTGAGATAGACGAGCGCGGCCACGCCTGCGAGCGCGCCGGCCAGCTTCTCGAGCACCGCGACCGGATCTCGGCGGGCGTCTGGCGATTGCACTTCTCACTCGATTCGCGTCCGCCGCACCACTCCCTGCGAACCCGAGAAGTCCGCGGGCCCTGGCAGGTCAGGCGCTGAGGGCTCCGAGCAAGGTCGGAAGTGCGCGCTCGAGCTCGTGCTCCCAGTAAGGCCATGCATGGGTCCCGGGGCCGTAGAAGTCGGCGCGAACCGGGATGTCGAGGCGCCGCAGGCGTGCCACGAACGCCCGGCTCTCGTCGAACACCGTGCGCTCGACGCTGTCGCTGCGATTTGCGGCGGCCTCCAATGGACCGGGGCGGCCGTTGCCGGCCGAGACGAACATCGGCACGCCGCGCAGCCGGTCGGCGAGCTCGGTGGGATCGTGGCGCGCCCAGATCGACCGGTCGCGCGCGGGATCGCCCCAGATCGCACGCGGGTCCGGGGTGAACGAGGAGAACAGGCCAAGGAGGAGGCCCGTGTCCTGGAGAGGATGGAGCAGCCCTGAGAACGACGCGGCGGCGCGGAAGAGACCCGGATTCCGCGCGGTGTAGACCATCGCTCCGAGGCCGCCCATCGAGAGTCCGGCGATCGCCCGTTCACGACCAGCGCCATAACCGCGCTCGAGCAGCTGCCGCACTTCGGTCAGGTGGAAGGTCTCCCATGCGGGCCCCGGTTGGCGTTCGCTGCCGAGCCAATTGGAATAGAAGCCGACTGCGCCGCCCTCGGGCATGACGACCAGGACATTCCGGAGCTGTGGCCACTTCTCGATGTCGGTCGAGCGAGTCCAGCTCTCATACGAATCACAGCAACCGTGCAGCAGGTACAAGACGGGCCAGCGCCGCGAGCTGCGTCCCGTCGCCCAACCGTCAGGCGTCAAGAGGCGCACCATCGCGGTCGTGCCCAGCGCAGGCGAGCGGATGTTGAGGTCGACGATCCGCGGAGCGACACGTTCCTCGCGAAACACGGTCGCGCCGCGGCCGGCGCGATCGCGGTCCGGCTCGGTAGCCGCTCCGCAGCCGACACCGAGTTGCGCCAAGGCGACCAGTGCCACCACGAGCAACGCCAAGCCCAGGCGTCGAAGCAGACACATGCGAACTAGAACGACCAGATGACCGGAACGAGGAGGACCGCCACGACGAAGAAGGGGACGGTGACCACCGCGTCGGCCGGGACGATCAGGACGTTGACGCTGAACGCCGCGCTGACCGCGCCGAACCCGGCGGCGATCCCGGCCAGCGGGTTCCGCCCGACGCTCAGAAACGCCGTCGCCGCCAGCGGGATGGGCGGGCGGCCGTCCCAGGCGCGCAGCGCGCCGACGTGGGCGAGGATGTTCGACTTCGTGTCGGCCACGCCGCGCGCGACGAGCGCCCCGTCGCGCTCGGTCGGCTCGAACGGCGGAGAGCTCCACAGCGTTTCGTCGCCCGGCTGCACGACGTCGTAGTGGCTGTAGAGCAGCACGGTCGGCGCACCGGGGGGAGCGGGAATCGCTCCTGTGACGACGGGAGCCGTGTCGGGCAGATCGAGCCGGTCGACCGTCACCCCGGCGTCTGCGAAGAGGCGCGACGTCATCTCGAACGCGTCGAGCAAGGGCTGATCGACTCGTCCCGGCACGGAGATCGAGGGAATACGGACGAGCGCCTCGAGATCGCTCCGCAACTGCGGCATGAGGCCACGTGCCTTGATCGCCGCGTCCCGGTCGACCACTTTCCCCATCTCAACTCCTCGCTCGCCGCTACAAGGGTTGACGCCCGTTAGGGAAGCATTACCACTCAGCGGCAGGTGATCGCGCCTCACCCCCGGTGGGTGATCACACGCGTCTCACGTGAGGTCGAACTCGGCGAACACCGGCCGGTGGTCGGAGGTGCGGGCGTCGCGACGCTGCCACGGGAACTCGGTGATCGAGGGCGGCGCCTCCGACGTGGTGTCGACGCGCGTGACGCGGCGAACGAGCGCGTGGCTCACGAGGACGTGGTCGATGAGCTCGTGCCGGCCGCGGAAGATCCGCGTGAAGCGTCGCTCCTCAGGGATGAGCGGTGCGAGGTTCCACAGGCGCCACGGGTCGCCCTGGTCGGGGCGGTCGAACCCCTCGGTGCCGATCTCAGAGCCGGGTGGCCCGAGCAGGATCTGCGTCGTGCCGGCGAGCGGTTCGTCGTTGAGGTCGCCGAGCACCACCACCGCTCGGTCGGTGCCGAGACCCTCGAGCAGCCGGTCGCCGAGCGCCCTCACGGTGACGGCCTCCGCGGCGCGTTGGTACAGGGCGTAGGCGGCGAACCGCGCGCGCTCGCCCTCGTCGTGCGGCGTGAACCGCTCGTCGGGAAACGTCAGCAGCTTCGATTTCAGATGACACGTCACGAGGTCGACGGCGCGGTCCCCGTCGGTCACGCGGATCCGTAGGACGCCGCGGTTGGTCGCCGCGCTCGTCCCGCCGTCGTCGTCGATCTGCACCGGTCCGAGCGGGCTCGGGTAGGCCTGGATGTCGTCGACGTCAGCGAACGGCAGGCGCGAGATGAACCCGACGCGGATCTCGCGCCGGTCGGGAAACCGCGACAGCGCGACATGCCAATCGCCGTCCAGGCGGTCGACGAGATCCTGCATCGCCTCGCTCGACCCGATCTCCTGCACGGCGATAACGTCGGGGGCGACACCGCCGATCACCTCCGCCAGGGCGGCGAGCTTCTCCTCATAGACCTCCTGGCTCGTCGGGCCGTACTCACTCCCCGGCCGGAAGAGGTTCTCGACGTTCCAGGTCGCCACGACCATCGCGGGCGATCCTCTAGGCGGCGACGAGCAGCTTGTCGGCGAACTCGGCCGGCAGGCCCGCGTCGCGGACGTCGGCGGCGACCAGTTCGGCGTCGTAGCCGACGCGCTCGATCGTCACCGCCTCGGCCGTGAGGACGGCGAACGCGCCGCGCGTGTCGCCGTCCTTCGGCTTGCCGACCGAGCCGCAGTTGACGAACCGCACGCCCGCGAAGTCGCGGATCCAGGGCTTGTGCGTGTGACCGAAGACGAGGACGTCGGCGTCCTCCGCGCGAGCGAGGCGCTCGTACAGCGAGTCCGGCTTGTCCTCGAACAGGTACTCGTTGACCTTGCGCGGCGAGCCGTGGACGAGGTGGACGGAGGTGCCGCCGATGTCGAATCGAAGGTCGAACGGCAGGTCGCGCATGAAATCCTTGGCGGCCTGGCCCGTGTTGGCGAGCGTCCACTCGACCGATCGCTGGCCGATCTCGCGCTCGTGCGGCGTGACGTACGCGCACCCGCAGTCGTCGAGGTCGCGCGCGATCGCGTAGTCGTAGTTGCCGTAGATCGTCGGGATGCCGCGCGCCTCGATCAGCGCGCAGACCTCGTTCGGATGCGGGCCGTAGCCGACGAGGTCACCGCCGCAGTAGACACGCTCGACCCCGAGCTCGTCGATGCGCGCGAGCGCCGCCTCGAGTGCCGGCAGGTTGGCATGGATGTCGGTGATGACCGCGACCCGTTCACTCATCCGAACAGAGTGGCACGCTCGCTTATGCTTCGTGCGTGGGCATCCGGGTTGTCGTGGGGGAGGACAGCTTCATCGTCCGGGAGGGGCTCCGGCAGCTGCTCGCGAGCGCGCCCGACGTCGAGGTGGTGGCCGAGTGCGGCGATCTTGATTGCCTCCGGCGCGAGATCGACGCGCACGTCCCGGACGTGGTGCTGACGGACATCCGCATGCCACCGACGCAGAGCGACGAGGGCATCCGGCTCGCGGCCGAGCTGCGCACCTCGCACCCCGAGGTCGGGGTCGTCGTGCTGAGCCAGTACGCCGACCCGACCTACGTGCTTCCGTTGCTGGACTCGGGGTCCGACCGGCGGGCGTACCTGCTCAAGGAGCGCGTGCACGACCGTCGCCAGCTGGTCGACGCGATCGTCGCCGTCGCGTCGGGCGACTCGGTGATCGATGCCAAGATCGTCGAGCTCCTGGTGGCCGCCAAGACGCGCGGCGCCCGGTCGCCATTGTCCGAGCTGACGCCGCGCGAGCTCGACGTGCTGGCGGCGATCGCAGAAGGCAAGAGCAACGCCGCGATCTCGGACACGCTGGTCCTGACGAAGCGTGCCGTCGAGAAGCACATCAACGCGATCTTCCTGAAGCTCAACCTGTCCCACGCCGAGAACGCTCAGGACGTGAGCCCGCGCGTCAAGGCCGCGCTGCTCTTCCTCGGGGCCGACGGCCACGAGGAGGCACGCACCACCTGATCCGGGAGGCCGGCATGCGGGGCGGCCTGCCTGGCAGCGCCATTGCCCTGCCCGGCGCACGGTTCTACCGTGGGGGCATCGTGGCTTCGATGCGCGACGCGCCGGCAGACGTCCGCGTCCTCACGGTCGACGACCAGGAGCCCTTCCGTCGCGTCGCCGAGGACGTCATCGAGGCGACCCCGGGGTTCACGGCGGTCGGTGAGGCGGCGAGCGGCCGGGAGGCGCTCGAGGCGGTCGCGCGCCTGGAACCCGAGCTCGTGCTGCTCGACGTCCGGATGCCCGACCTCGACGGGATCGAGGTCGCGCGGCGGCTCGCGGCCACGCACCCGGACACCCTGGTGGTGCTCATCTCGATGAGCGAGGTCGCCGACCTTCCGTCGGCGACGCAGCTCGCCGCCGCGCCGCTGGTGCGCAAGCAGGATTTCGGGCCGCGGATGCTGCGGAAGCTGTGGAGTGAGCGCAGCCCCTGAAAACCGGCGCTTTGGCACGTCGCCGACCGGGCGGTTACGGTCGGCTGAGGTCAGGGCTCGAGATATGCCGTACCAAGCGCGCCGGATCGAAGACTTCGGGCTTGTCACGGCCGCGTTGGTCATGTGCGCGGTCGCGGCAGGGATCACCCTTGCGAACTCGCCGTCCGAGTACGCGTGGCTCGAAGCGCTGGCTCGCGCTTCGATGGTCGGCGTGCCGATGGCGGTCGGCTTCTACGCGTCCCGGCGCCCGCCGTTCGAGCGCTTCGGCCGCCTGCTGATCGCCGCGGGCGCCGTCTGGTTCCTCACCGTGCTCAGCGAGTCTGAGAGCTCGCTGCTGTACAGCATCGGGCGGGTCGCCGGGTGGTGCGTGGAGCCGCTCGTCATCTACCTGATGCTCGCCTTCCCGTGGGGTCGCCTGACGACACGCCTCGATCGCGTGCTCGTGGTGTCGATCACGATGGTGGCCGCACTGCTGTACCTGCCGACCGCCCTCGTCGTGGAGACCTATCCCGTGCCGGCGCCGTGGGGCGTGTGCGACGGCGCGTGCCCGTCCAACGCGCTGATGGTGGCCGGCTCCGAGCCTGCGGTCGTCGACGACGTGATCCGGCCGCTGCGCGAGCTGCTCACCATCGTCCTGTTCGTGGCGGTCACCGCGCGGCTCGCGTGGCGGATCCACGCGTCGACGCGCCTCATGCGGCGCGTCCTCGGCCCCGTGCTGGCCGTGGCGGTGTTCCGTTGCGCCGCCTTTGGGACCACGGTCGCCGCGCGCCGCATCGACGCGGAGTCGACCGGCGTCGACGTCGGGGCCTGGCTGATCGCGCTCGGGCTCCCGCTGCTGGCCTGCGGCTTCCTCGTCGGTCTCGCCCGCTGGCGATTGTTCATCGCCGCCGCGATGCAACAGCTCGCGCGCCGGCTGCGCGGCCATCCCGAGCCCGAGGACCTGCGGCTGGCGCTCGCGGAGGCGTTCGACGATCCCGGGCTGGAGGTCGCGTACTGGATCGGCGACGAAGAGGGCCACTGGGCGGATGCCGCGGGGCTCCCGGTGGCGGTCCCCACTCCGGAGTCGGGGCGCACGCTCACCGAGGTGCGTGACGGCGATCGCCGCGTCGCCGCGATCCTGCACGACATCGCGCTCCGCGACGACGCCGCGTTCATCGACACGGCGACCGCCTACGCGATCATGACCCTGGACAACCATCGGCTCTCCGCGCAGACGGCCTCGCTCGTGCGTGAGGTGCGCGAGTCGCGCCTTCGCATCCAGTCGTCGGCCGACGAGGAGCGCCGCAGGATCGAGCACGACCTCCACGATGGCGCCCAACAGCGCCTGGTCGCCCTGCGGATCAAGCTCGAGTTGGCCGCCGAGCGCATGGGCGATCCTGCCGGCGCCGACGCGCTGCTGCTGCGGGGGCTCGGCACGGAGGTCGAGGAGGCGCTCGACGACGTGCGATCGCTGGCCCGGGGCATCTACCCGGCGGCGCTCGCCGATCGCGGTCTCGTCGAGGCGCTGCGCTCAGCGGCGTTCCAGTCACCGCTGCCGGCGACGGTGCTCGCGGCCGGCGTGCGCCGCTACTCGCGCGAGATCGAGACCGCCGCCTACTTCTGCTGCCTCGAGGCGCTGCAGAACGCAGCCAAGCACGCGCGCGACGCGACGGCCGTGGTCATCGACCTCAGCGACGACGGCTCGCTGCGCTTCGAGGTCAGCGACGACGGCGCGGGATTCGACGAGCGGCAGACGCGGCCCGGCATGGGCCTGACCACCATGCGCGATCGGCTGGGCGCGGTCGGCGGCGAGGTGTCCGTGCGCTCGCGACCGGGCCACGGTACGCGCGTCACGGCCAGCATCCCGTTGCCGGTCGCGGCGCCCTCGGTCTGGAGCGTGCCGTGAGCGACCCGCGCGACATCGCGCTCGGCCTGACCGTCACCGGGATGCGAGCAGGCGTCGTAGCGTTCAGGCTGGCGCTGCTTCCTGCCCGTGTCGCGCTGAGGACGCCGGTGGTGGGGCCGCCCGCGCGGCGGATCGCGCGGGATCTTGCGCACCAGGGCGCGCTCGCGCGCGGCCGCGGCCAGGCGCGGCTCGAGGCCGAGGGCAACGCGCTGCTCGCCGGGCCGCTCACCGACGCGATCGCGCACGCGATCGCGGAGCACCACGTCGTCGAGCGGATCGCCACCGAGATCGTGGCGACTGCGGACCTCGACGGGCTGATGGAGGCCGTGCTCGAGCACGATCGCACGCAGCAGGTGCTCGAGCGAGCGCTCCTCAGCCCGGGGCTCGAGCGGCTCGTGGTCCAGGTGCTCGAGAGCCATCTCGTCGACGCGCTGACCGAGCGCGTGTTGGTCAGCCCCGAGCTGGACCGGGTCGTGGAGTACGTGGCGACCAGCCCGCAGGTTCTCGATGCCGTCACGCGCCAGACGCAGAGCCTGGCGGAGGAGATGGCCGCCGGCGTGCGCCGGCGGACGCACGCCGTAGACGACGCGGCCGAGCGCACGATCCGCGGCTGGCTCCGCAGGCCGCGACCGCAGACATCATGACCACCGCGCCCGTCCCGTATGCCGGGATCGCGAGCCGCGCCGTGGCGCTCGCGGCCGACGTCGCCATCGTGCAGCTGATCGTGCTGAGCGGCGGCGCCATCCTCGCGCTGGTGGCGTCACTGGTCGGCGAGGTGCAGCTGGACCGTGCCGAGCGCGCGATCGCGGCGTGCGTCTGGGTAGTGATCGTGATCACCTACTTCGTGATCTTCTGGTCCTCGGCAGGGCAGACTCCCGGGATGCGGCTGCTCGGGCTGCGCGTGGTCGCCGGCGACGGACCGCCGAGCCCGGGTCATGCGCTGGTGCGGGTGATCGGGCTCGGGCTCGCGATCGTTCCGCTGTTCGCCGGCTTCCTGCCCGTGCTGGTCGACGACCGGCGAAGGGCTCTGCAGGACTTCATGGCCGGCACCGTCGTGATCTACGACGAACCGCCACCCCGTGCGGATGCACGCACGCCACCGGGAACACAGGCCTACCTCATTGCCGCCGGCTCGGCCCCGCAACGAGGATCTGGCACGACCCCAACTCCAACCCAGGAGCGCACGCCATGAGCACGCTGGTCGCCATCGCCTACCCCGACCGCGACACCGCAGAGAAGGTGCGTCAGGAGCTCATCCAGGCCACCAAGGAGCACCTGCTGCAGCTCGAGGACGCCGTCGTGGCCGAGCATCAGCCTGACGGCAAGATCAAGCTGCACCAGGCCGTGAACACGACCGGCGCCGGCGCGGCCGGCGGAGCGCTGTGGGGCGGCCTGATCGGCCTCATCTTCCTCGCCCCGCTGCTCGGGATGGCCATCGGCGCGGCCTCCGGCGCGGTGGGCGGCAAGATGTCCGACGTCGGCGTGAACGACAACTTCATGAAGGAGCTCGGCACGAAGCTGCCGCCCGGCGGCGCCGCGCTGATCGCGCTCGGCCAGACCGACGCCCGCGACAAGCTGATGGAGCGCGTCGCGCCGTACGGCGGGGACGTGATCCAGACGTCGCTCTCGCACGAGGACGAGGAGCGGCTCCGGGCAGCGCTCGAAGGCACGACCGCGTAGGCGGCCGAGCGAGCGTTCCTCGAGCGGCGGCTCGCCGAGGCTCGAGGTCAGGCGACCGGCACGCCCGGCTGCGGGACGATGCGGATGTAGGGCCGCGGGGACTCCCAGCCCTCGGGCCAGATCTCGCGCGCCTGCTCGTCGCTGACCGAGCCGGCGATGATCACGTCCTCGCCCTGCTGCCAGTTCACCGGCGTCGACACCTTGTGCTCGGCCGTCAGCTGCAGCGAGTCGATCACCCGCAGCACCTCGTCGAAGTTGCGGCCCGTGGTCATCGGATACACCAGGATCAGCTTGACCTTCTTGTCCGGCCCGATCACGAACACGTTGCGCACCGTCTGATTCATCGCCGGCGTGCGCTCGGTCGCATCCCCCGACACGTCGGCCGGCAGCATCCCGTACAGCTTGGAGACCGTGAAGTCGGCGTCGCCGATGATCGGATAGTTGGGCGCCTGCCCCTGCGTCTCCGCGATGTCCCTGGCCCACTTGTCGTGGTTGTCGAGCGGGTCCACCGACAAGCCGATGATCTTCGCGTTGCGCGACTCGAAGTCGGGCTTGATGCGCGCCATGTACCCCAGCTCGGTCGTGCACACCGGCGTGAAGTCACGCGGATGCGAGAACAGCACCGCCCACGAGTCCCCGATCCAATCATGGAACCGGATCTCGCCTTCGGTCGTCTGCGCCGTGAAATCGGGCGCCGTGTCGCCGAGCTGCAGAGCCATCTCTCATTCTCCTGTCGCGGGTGCTAGGAAGTCCGTCCGAAAGCATGCGTGCGGGTCAAGTCCAGAAACGGAGGTGGGCATGCTGCTCGACGGCAAGACGGCGGTGATCTACGG
>JBKOYW010000291.1:0-7557 GCA_046744275.1 Actinomycetota bacterium | reverse complement strand
GTGCTCACGTACGCGTACTCGACGGAGTCGGTAAACGGCGTGCCCGGCAAGAAGGTGCCGGGCGACTTCACGATCCCGGCGCCCGCCGGGCCCGAGGGCACGGTCGGCAGCGGCGGCGGCGCCGCGCACGAGCAGAACGAGGGCTCGTAGCTTCCGCGCCGTCGAGAGGGGGCGGCCCGTCAGCGGGCCGCCCCCGCCCGAGCGCAATAGGGTTTGCCCATGAAGCGCGTTCTCTTCGCACTACCGGTCTGTCTCGTCCTCGGCGCGAGCGCTCCCGCCGTCGCCGCGGCCGCGTTCAGCCCCGGCTCGCCCGGCGCCGGCGACCCGTTCTTCCCGCTGGCGGGCAACGGCGGCTACGACGTCCGCCACTACTCGCTGCGTCTCGACTACGGGCCCCAGAACAACGCCCTCGACGCGCGCGCCGTGATCACGGCGCGGGCCACGCAGGACCTATCGCGATTCGATCTCGACCTGCGCGGTCTCCATGTCGGTCGCGTCACGGTCGACGGCGCGCCCGCGGCGTTCAAGCGGGACGGCCAGGAGCTCGTGATCACGCCGGCCGCCGGCATCCGCAACGGCCGTGCCTTCGCGGTGGCCGTGGACTATGACGGGCACCCGAACCCGATCATCGATCCCGACAAGTCCAAGGACGGCTGGATCCCCACGGACGACGGTGCCTTCGTCGTCAACGAGCCGCAGGGCTCACCCAGCTGGTACCCCGCGAACGACACGCCGAAGGACAAGGCGACCTACGACTACGCGATCACGGTGCCCGAAGGCCACACCGCCATCGCCAACGGGCTGCTCGTGGGGACGACCGACAACGGCGACACCACGACCTGGCGCTGGCGCGCGAGCGATCCGACGGCGCCCTACCTCGCGACCGCGACCAACGGCATCTTCGACATCGACTTCGGGAGCCTCCCGAACGGGCTGGCCGAGTACAACGCCGTCGACCCGCAGACCCGCCGCTTCGGGAGCAAGGATCCGAACCCGCAGCTCGCCTGGGACCGGCTGGAGCTCAACGGGCCGGCGGTCGATCTCTTCTCGGAGCTGTACGGGCCGTACCCGTTCGAGAGCGTCGGCGGTGTCGTCGACTGGGCGCCGAACGTCTTCTACTCGCTCGAGTCGCAGACGCGGCCGATGTACTGGGTGGTGCCGAGCGAGGCGACGGTGGTGCACGAGATCGCCCACATGTGGTGGGGCGACTCGGTGTCGCTGACGGTCTGGCCGGACATCTGGCTCAACGAGGGCTTCGCGACCTGGTCGGAGTGGATCTGGTCCGAACGCAACAACGGGGAGCCGGCCGCCCAGATCTTCGACAACCTGTACGCGACGCCCGAGGACTCCGACGCGGGCGCCGACCTCTGGTTCCCCGCGCCAGCGGCGCTGCCGGGTCCGGCGCAGATGTTCCACACGCCCGTCTACGACCGCGGCGCAATGACGCTGCAGGCGCTGCGCGAGAAGATCGGCGACGAGCTCTTCTTCACGATCCTGCGCAGCTGGTACGCGGAGAACCGAAACGGCAACGTCACGACCGCGGACTTCATCGCGCTCGCCGAGCGGGTCAGCGGGCAGCAGCTCGACGACTTCTTCAGCGTCTGGCTCTACGAGGAGGGCCGGCCCGAGAGCTGGTGATCGCGGACGGTGCGAGGCCGGACCGCGTCCGGCCTCGCACCTCGCGGACGTAACCGTTCGTGGCGATCAGGTCCTCGGCGAACGCGATCAGTATCGCGACTCCCCATGGAGTGTTCCCGCCACGGCCGCGGCTGCGGGACCCCCTGCCACGGCCTCTCATGGAGCGGCGGCTGGTGCGCCGCCCCCCAGAGACGCCTGCGCGGCGGGTCAGTCGCCCAGCGGGATCTCGTCGAGCCCGAGGGCGCGCGCCCGCTGGCGCGCCGGTGCCGGGTCGTACGGCGCCCGGCGCCAGGTCGCCGTGCGGCGCTCCAGATCGAGGAGCACCCAGTACGCGCCGTCGGCCGCCTGCAGGTCAAGGGCGTCCCACCAGCCGAGACGCGACGGCGCGGGCGCGCCGACCGCTCCTGGATTGAGCAGCCATTTGCCACCGGCGAGATCCAGCGGTTCGTCGACGCGGATCCTGACCCCGCGAGCGCCGTTCGGCGTCTGCTGCCACGCGGCAGGCACATGCGTGTGCCCGATCAGCCCCAGCTCGGCTCGCTGGACGGCCAGGCAGGCTGCCGCGTTCGACGCGCCGACGTACTCGTGCACGGCGTTGCGCGGACCGCCGTGCCAGCACTGCACCTCGCCGCGGCGCGCCGCGGGCTTCCGCGAACGCATCCAGTCCACGTCGCCGTCGCTCAACCGCTCGCGCGCGAGCTCGATCGACCGCACCGCGGGGGAGCCGGGCTCGCCGAACCGGGTGGGCTCGGCCGACCCGGTCGCGCCGTAGTCGTGGTTGCCCATCAGCGCCACGGCGCAACGCTCGCGTGTGCGAGCCACCACGTGCTCGGGGTCCGGGCCCCGGCCGATCATGTCCCCCAGCGACCACAGCGCCTCGGCACCACTCGCCTCGGCCGCGCCGATCACCGCGTCGAACGCCTCCGCATGGGCGTGCGCGTCGCCGAACACCGCTACGAGCACCACCCGAACCCTAGACCCGCTGGATCACGTCTCGAGCGGCTGCCCGAGCTCGCCCCAGGCGGGCACGCCGCCGTCGATCACGTGGATGACGCGCTTGCCGCCGTGGCGCTGCACCAAGCTGGCGGCGACGGCCGCCCGCTGGCCCGAGCCGCAGACGACGGCGATCGGGCGATCGGGATCGAGGCCGGCCGGCACGCCGTCGATGTCGTGCCAGGGCGTGAACCTCGATCCGGAGATGTGACCGGCGTCCCACTCGCTGCGCTCGCGCACGTCGAGGATCTGGACCTCGTCCGCCCGCGCCGGGAGCTCGGCGAGCGGCAGGCGCTCGATCCGCTCGACGGGCCGCTTCTCCTGCCGCCAGCTCGTCATGCCGCCGTGCAGGAAGCCGGCCATGCGCCGGATGCCCACGGCGACGGCGAGCTGGCCGGCGCGGCGCCCGTCCTCGTCGTCGCGGCCGATGAAGACGATGTCCTGGTCGCGGTCGGCGAGCCATGCGAGCTTCGATCCGAATCCGGCGTTGAGCATCGGGATCGAGACGGCGCCGGGGATGTGGGCGTCGTCGAACTGCTGGTCGGTCCGGACGTCGACCAGCAGCGCGGCCTCGGTGCGCTTCTGCTCGACCTGCCGCGGCGCGAGCGGCAGCAGCTCGACCCCATCGGTCAGCAGCGGTCCGCGGTTGAGCTCGACGATCGCCTTGAAGTTCGGCGGCTGCGGCCCGAGCCCGGCGAGTGCCGTCTCGACGAACTCGTCAGCGTCCTCGATCGACAGCGCGGCGTTGTGGCGCTTCTCGAAGCCGATCGTCGAGGAGATCTTCATGTCCATGCCCGGGCCGCCGCACATCGAGCCGCCGAGGTGGCCCGGCCAGACCTCGACGTCGTCGCCGAGGCGGAGCAGCTTGCGCTGCAGCGACTCGAAGATCCCGCGCGCCCCTTCGGCCTTCTCGATCGCGAGGTCGGGCCGCGCGACGTCGTTCACGAACAGCGTGTCGCCGGTCAGGACCGCCCACGGCTCGTCGCCGCGGCGCGTGTCGATCAGCGCGAATGCGGTGTGCTCCGGGCGGTGCCCGGGCGTGTGCAGCGCGCGCACGCGCAGGGTCCCGAGCTCGAACTCGTCGCCGTCGTCGAACGGCTCGTGCTCGTAAGATGGCGCGGCGTCGCGATGGATGTGGATCACGGCGCCGGTGGCGGCGGCGAGCCGCCCGTGGCCGGAGACGTGGTCGGCGTGGTTGTGCGTCTCGAAGACGTGCTCGACCCGCACGCCCATATAGCGGGCGAGCTCGAGGTAGTCGTCGACCTCGAAGCGCGGGTCGACGACGGCGGCCACACCGGCGTTCTCGTCGCCGATGAGATAGGAAGCACACCCGAGATCGTCATGGATGAGCTGACGGAAGATCACCCGCGCACCCTCTCACAGCTCCAGGTGCTGGAGGCGGAGGCCGTGCACGTGATGCGAGAGGTGGCCGCCGAGTTCGAGCGGCCCGTGCTGCTGTTCTCCGGCGGCAAGGACTCGATCGTGCTGCTGCGCGTGGCCGAGAAGGCGTTCCGCCCGGCGCCGTTCCCGTTCCCGATCATGCACGTCGACACCGGCCACAACTTCCCGGAGGTGCTCGAGTTCCGCGACCGCCGGGTGGCCGAGCTCGGCGAGCGGCTGATCGTCGCCTCCGTGCAGGCGTCGATCGACGCCGGCCGCGCGATCGAGGACGGTCCGTCGCGCAACCGGCTGCAGACCGTCACGCTGCTCGACGCGATCGCCGAGCATCGCTTCGACGCCGCGTTCGGCGGCGCGCGGCGCGACGAGGAGCGCGCCCGCGCGAAGGAGCGGATCTTCTCGTTCCGAGACGAGCACGGCCAGTGGGAGCCGCGCGCCCAGAGGCCGGAGCTGTGGAACCTCTACAACGGCGCCGTGCGGCCGGGCGAGCACGCGCGCGTGTTCCCCCTGTCCAACTGGACCGAGCTCGACGTGTGGCGCTACATCGGGGCCGAGGGGCTCGAGCTGCCGTCGATCTACTTCGCCCACGAGCGCGAGGTGTTCGAGCGCGACGGGATGCTGTACGCGGTCAGCGAGTACGTGGAGCGGACGGAGGACGAGCCGTCGTTCGTCGCGCGCGTGCGCTACCGCACGGTGGGCGATATGACGATCACCGGCGCGGTGCGCAGCGAGGCCGCCGACGTCGAAGCCGTGATCGCCGAGACCGCAGCCACCCGCGTGTCCGAGCGCGGCGCCACGCGGGCCGACGATCGCACGTCGGAGGCCGCAATGGAGGACCGCAAGCGCGAGGGCTATTTCTAGTGCTCCCTCCCGCAAGCCCAGACACGCTTGGATCGGCCGCTGATCGCCGCCTGGCGGCGTCCTCGACCCTTGAAGTCCGAGAGGGATTCCTGCGGATCTGCGTCCTTGCCAGCCGCCGCCAGCGACCGCCCAAGCGCGCCCGGACTCACGGGAGGAAGCACTGATGGCCGACCTCGTGCGGCTGGCGACCGCCGGCTCGGTCGACGACGGCAAGTCGACGCTGATCGGCCGCCTGCTCTACGACTCCAAGGCGCTGATGGCCGACCACGTCGAGGAGGCCGAGGTCGACCTCTCGCGGCTCACCGACGGGCTGCGGGCCGAGCGCGAGCAGGGCATCACGATCGACGTCGCCTACCGCTTCTTCGCCACCCCGCGGCGCTCGTTCATCATCGCCGACACCCCGGGGCACGTCAGCTACACGCGGAACATGGTCACCGGGGCGTCGACCGCGGAGGTCGCGGTCGTGCTGATCGACGCCCGCAACGGCGTGGTCGAGCAGTCGCGGCGTCACGCGTACCTGTCGGCGCTGCTCGGGATCCGGCACATCGTCGCGGTCGTCAACAAGATGGACCTCGTCGACTGGGACGAGGCGCGCTTCCGCGAGATCGAGCGCGAGATCGCGGACGTGCTCGCCCGGCTCGGCGTCCCGGACGGCGGCGCGATCCCGGTCTCGGCGCTGCACGGCGACTACGTGGTCGAGCCGTCGGACCGCGCCCCGTGGTACGACGGGCCGGCGCTGCTCGAGCGCCTGGAGACCCTCGAGGTCGCCGCCGACCGCAACCTGGACGACCCGCGGCTCCCGGTCCAGTGGGTCGTGCGCGCGACCGACTACCGTGGCTGCGCGGGCCAGGTCGCCAGCGGCGTGCTGCGGCCCGGCGACGAGGTCGTGGTGCTGCCAGGCGGCGAGCGGACGCGGATCGAGCGGATCGAGACGTTCGACGGGCCGTTGGAGGCGGCGTATCCGCCGCTGTCGGTCACCGTGCTGCTCGCCGACGACGTCGACGCCGGGCGCGGGAGCGTGATCAGCGCCGTGGACGACCCGCCGCCCGCTGCGCGCCGGCTTGAGGCGCGGCTGTGCTGGATGGCCGACGCGCCGGCGCGCACGGGCGGGCGCTACGTGCTCAAGCACACGACGCGCCGGGTGCGGGCGCGGATCGAGTCGCTCGACGCGCGGCTCGACGTCCAGCGGCTCGAGGACGTGCCCGGCCCGGCCGAGCTCGTCCTCAACGACATCGGCCGCGTGCATCTCGACCTGGCCGCGCCGGTGATGGCCGAGCCGTACACGCGCAACCGGGTCACGGGCGCGTTCATCCTCGTCGACGAGGCCACCAACGCAACGGTGGCGGCCGGCATGGTGCTCGCGGCCCACGAGGATCCGGGCCCGCCGACCGGTCCGCACAGCCCCGACGTGGTCTGGCACGAGCCGGCGCTGCCGCGGCGCGAGCGCTGGGCGATCCTCGGGCTGCGCGGCGCGACCGTGTGGCTGACCGGCCTGCCGGCGTCCGGCAAGTCGACGATCGCGGAGGAGCTCGAGCGCGCGCTGGTGGCGAGCGGGCGGCCGGCGTACCTGCTCGACGGCGAGAACGTGCGCCACGGGCTGTCGGGCGACCTCGGCTTCTCCGCCGCCGACCGCCACGAGCACGCCCGCCGTGTGGCGAGCGTCGCGCGCATGCTCGCCGACGCCGGGCTCGTCACCGTCGTCGCACTCGTCTCCCCCGCGGCCGCCGACCGCGAGTGGGCGCGCCAGCTGCACGAGGAGGCCGGGCTGCTGTTCGTCGAGGCCTGGGTCGACACCCCGCTCGAGGAATGCGAGCGCCGCGACCCGCACGGTCTCTACGCGCGCGCACGTGCGGGAACACTCGCCGGGTTCACCGGCGTCGACGCGCCGTACGAGCCGCCCGAACGGCCCGACGTGCGGCTCCGAGGCGCCGAGGATCCGGTCGCGCGGTCCGTCGAGCGGTTGCTCGAGGCGTTGCGGCGGCGCTGACGAACGTCAACTGCGGCTGGGTAAGGGAGCTAGGGAGCCGGCCGCGCTGGTCTGCCGTGGGGCGGTTGGTACACGGTATGCATGTACGAACAACCCCAGCCGCCGAAATCCGACCGCGACCGCCGGCTCGCCGCTCCCCTACCTACCCAGCCGCAGTTGACGTTCGCTAGCGCAACCGCGCGGCCACATCGGCCGCCTCGCCCGCGCGAGCCGGGGCGATCCGGACCGCGAACCTCAGCGGCCTCAGCCGTGCCCGGGCGAGCAGCGCGACCGCCAGGGTGGGTCCCGGATCGGGCGCCGAGTCCTGCGGCTCCGGCCGCAGCAGGCGCAGCCGCGCGGCCGGGCGGTCGAGGGGGACGATCACGTAGCCGGTGTCCTCGCCGGCCACGTGCAGCCAGCGGACATCGCCGAGGCGGCGGTCGCCGGTGCCGAGCCGTTCGCGCCGCCCGCCGGCGAGCAGGGCGAACACGGCCGCGTCGTCGCCCGTCGACGGGAACAGGACGTCGACGCTCCAGCGCCCGCGCGCCTTGCGCCGCGGCTCGATCGTCCAGTGCGTCTCGACGTGGTCGGGGCGGAATCGGTGGCGGGTCGTGATCGCGACTCCGTCGTCGCGCGTAACCGCGACCGCCTCGACCGTCCGGAACGGCCCTGCGTAGGGCCGGCGCGGGTAGGCCTTCGGG
>JBKOYW010000424.1:0-5256 GCA_046744275.1 Actinomycetota bacterium | reverse complement strand
ATCTCGTGGCGCTCGAAGGTGCCCCTCGCGACGTCGATCGTCTTCAGCCCGTCACCCGTGATGTAGAGGACGACGCGTTCGTCGGCGCCGATGTCTCCGCGCTCGGCGAGCTTCGCCAGCACCGCGGTGGTCACGCCGCCGGCCGTCTCGGTGAAGATGCCGGTCGTCTCGGCCAGCAGGCGGATGCCGGCGCGGATCTCGTCGTCGCTGACGCTCTCGATCACGCCGCCGGTCGTGTTCGCCAGCTCGACCGCGTACGGGCCGTCGGCCGGGTTGCCGATCGCGAGCGACTTGGCGATCGTGTCGGGCTTGACCGGGCGGCAGACGTCGGTCCCGGCTGCGAACGCCTGAGCGACCGGGGAGCAGCCGTCGGCCTGCGCGCCGCACATCACCGGCACCTCGCCCTCGAGCAGCCCGACGTCGATGAAGTCCTGGAAGCCGCGAGCCACCTTGGTGAACAGCGAGCCGGAGGCGATCGGCGCCACCACGCGATCCGGCAGCTCCCAGCCGAGCTGTTCGGCCGTCTCGTAGGCGAGTGTCTTGGAGCCCTCCGCGTAGTACGGCCGCACGTTGACGTTCACGAACGCCCACGACGGCCGCTCGCCCGCGACCTCCGTACACAGGCGGTTGACCGCGTCGTAGTTGCCGCGGATCGAGACGATGTTCGTGCCGTACGCCCCGGTGGCGAGGACCTTCTCCTGCTCGAGGTCCGACGGGATGAACACGTACGACGGGAGGCCGGCCGCCGCGGCATGGGCGCTGACCGCGTTGGCGAGGTTGCCGGTGGAGGCACAGGCCACGGTCTCGAAGCCGAGCTCGACGGCTCGAGCGAGTGCGACGGACACCACGCGGTCCTTGAACGAGTGCGTTGGGTTCGCGGTCTCGTTCTTGATCCAGACCTCCTCGAGGCCGAGCCGCTCGGCGAGGCGGTCGGCGCGCACGAGCGGCGTCCAGCCGGTTGGCAGCGCGGATCGAGCGGGGCCTTCCAGCGGGAGGAAGTCGGCGTAGCGCCACAGCGTGTGCGGGCCCGCCTGAATTCGGCGCCGCAGCTCGTCGGCCGTGCCCGACGGCTCGCCGTAGGCGACCTCCAGCGGGCCGAAGCAGCGCTCACAGACGTAGCGGGCCTCGAGCGGGTAGGTGGTCGAGCACTCCTTGCACTTCAGGGCATCTGCCGGCATGTGATTCTTGAACCTCCGCCTTGGTGTGCGGCGAAGGTCCGAGGAGGATGCCCCTGCGCCGCATCTCCCAGGCCGTCGTCTTGGAGCCTGATGGAATTGCCACCGTTTCCCGCTTAGCGCGGGATGGTTGGCGGGGTTTCATAGGGCCAGTCCCTCCACCCCTCTGGATGCGTTACTGCTATGCGCCGGACAGCATACAATCTCTGGACGATGCCTCCGACCGAGGACCCGTTCAGTCATGCCGAGCCTGCCACGCTCACCGTTTGGGCGCCGCTCGGCACGCGCGCGGTCCGCGGCGGCTGAGCTCGCGCCGGCGCACGACGAGCCGCGCGTCGAGATCGTCGAGGCACCCGGGCTCCGGTGGATCAACATCGAGCGCCCGCGGCAGGCCGATCTCGCCTGGCTTCAGGAGCGGTTCGATTTCCATCCGCTCGACTACGAGGACGTCATCTCGCGCAACCAGCGTCCGAAGGTCGACGAGTACGACGACTATCTGTTCATCGTGCTGCACTTCCCGCGCTACGACAAGGCGGTCGGGCGGCTGAACGCGGCGGAGGTCGACCTGTTCGTCGGGCCGGACTTCCTGATCACGATCCCGAACGAGCCGCTGCAGCCGATCGAGTACCTGTTCGAGCGCTGCCGGACGAACGAGGAGCTCCGCGAGTCGCTGTTCTCGAAGGGGTCGGGCTATCTGCTCTACAAGATCGTCGACGACCTGGTCGACTCCTCGTTCCCGATGCTGCGCAAGATCGGCAACAAGCTGGAGCGGATCGAGGAGGAGATCTTCGAGGGCAACTCGGCCGAGGTCGTGCGCGACATCTCCAACGTCAAGCAGGAGATCATCAACTTCCGCAAGATCGTCCGGCCGCAGCGATCGGCGTTCCAGGACCTCGAGCGCAACAAGGCGCGCTACATCACCGACGACCTCGAGATCTACTTCGAGGACATCAACGACGCGTCCGAGCGCGTGTGGGACATGCTCGAGAACTACAAGGAGGTCGTGGAGGCGCTCGAGGACACGAACGAAACCGCGATCGCGCACCGCACCAACGAGACGTTCCGGGTGCTGACCGCGATCTCCGTGATCGTGCTCCCGCTCACGCTGGTGGCGAGCATCTGGGGCATGAACGTGCACGTGCCTGGGGAGAGCGATGTGCTCGCGTTCTACCTCGTGCTCGGCGTGATGCTCGTGATGCTGGTCGGGCTGGTCGTGTACTTCCGCCGCCGGGGCTGGCTGTGACGGACGCGGCGCTCGCCGAGCGCCGTCTCGTCGAGGTCGCCGCGCTCGAGAAGCCGGCGCAGGCCAAGCGGATGCTGGTCATCGTCAACCCGTATGCGACGACGATGACGGTGCGGCTCAAGCACCTCGTCGTCTACGCGCTCCAGGGGCGCTACGACGTAGAGGCGATCGAGACCGAGCGCCGCGGTCATGCGATCGAGCTGGTCGCCGCCGCCGCCAGCGAGGCGTTCGACGTGATCGTCGCGTTCGGCGGCGACGGCACGGTCAACGAGGCGGCCAACGGGCTGGCGGGGACCGACACCCCGCTGACCGTGCTCCCCGGCGGCTCCAACAACGTGTTCTGCAAGATGCTCGGGATCCCCAGCGACCTCGTCGACGCCACCGAGCACCTTCTCCGGCTCGCCGATCGCTGGGACCCGCACGCGGTCGACCTCGGGTGCGTCAACGGGCGGTGCTTCACGTTCGCGGCGGGCGTCGGGCTCGACGCGAGCGTGGTCGAGCGCGTCGACAGCCATCCGAGGTTGAAGGCCCGGTACGGCGCCTGGTACTACGCGTCCGCGGCGATCGGGGTGTTCCTGCGCCGCTACGTCGTCAACCCGCCTCGGCTCGAGATCGAGATCGGCGGCCAGAGGCTGCGCGGGGTGACCGCGGCCTTCCAGAACGGCGAGCCGTACACGTACTTCAAGAGCCGCCCGGTGAACCTGGTCGAGGGCGCACGACTCGACTCCGGCGACCTGGCCGGCGTCGTGCTCACCCGCGCGCGGCCGTACGACGTGCCGACGGTGACGTTCCGCGCCCTGTCGGGCGCGGCCCGGATCGCCAAGCACCGCGGGATCGCGGCGATGGCCGGGATCCGCGAGGCGACGATCCGGTCGGTCGACGGCCGGCCCGTGCCCGTGCAGGTCGACGGGGACCACATGAGCGACGAGACCGTCGCGGAGCTCTCCGTCAAGCCCGGCGCGCTGCGTGTAGTCAGTTGAGCTCTGGGTTTGTGATTCCCGCACAGCCGTGAAGATAATCCGACAAGTAGTCAGAAAATCATCAATCTCTTGGTGTGTTGGGCGTGTGCTGCGTCAGCCGCCGCTGGGGATGACGCGGTAGGCGTCGAACACCGAGTCGATCGCGCGCAGGCGGTTGATCGCGGTCTTGAGGGCCTGCGTGTCCCCGACCTCGATCACGAAGCGGTTCTTGACCATCGGGTGCTGCACGCTGCAGTAGGCCTCGACGATGTTGATGCCGCCCTCCGCGAACGTGCGCGAGAGGTCCTCGAGCAGGCGATGGCGATCCCACGCGTCGACCTGGATCTCGACCTTGAACGACGTCTCGTTGTCGCCGTCCCAGGACACCGGCACGAAGCGCTCGGGGTCCTTGCGGAGCGCCACCGCGTTGGGACAGTCCTCGCGGTGGATCGTAATCCCGCGACCGAGCGAGACGTAGCCGAGGATCGGATCGCCCGACACCGGGCGGCAGCACTTGGCGAGGCGGACCGGCACGTCGTCCACGCCCTCGACGCGGATGCCGAACTTCGAGGACTGCGCCTCCGGCTTGCGGCGGACGGTCGGCTTGAGCAGGTCGTCGGCCGCCGACATCTCGGCCTCGGCGCTCTCGCCCTGCTTGAGCCGCTGGAGCACCTTGTTGACGACGACCTTCGGTGAGATCTTCGCGCCGCCGAGCGCGATGTAGAAGTCGTCCGCCTTACGGAAGCCCATCTCGCGGATCACGTCAGCCAGCAGCGGCGAGCCGACGATCCGCTGGGCCGGCAGGCCGGCCTTGTTGAGGTGCTCCTGCAGCAGCTCGCGGCCGGTGTGCTCGGAGTCGTCGCGCGACTCGGCCTTGAACCACTGGCGGATCTTGTTGCGCGCGCGGGTGGTCTTGACGAGCGCCAGCCAGTCGCGCGACGGGCCGCGCTCGCGCTTGGCCGTGAGGATCTCGACGATGTCGCCCGAGTTCAGCTCGTAGTGGAGCGGGACGATCTTGCCGTTGACCTTGGCGCCGACGCAGCGGTGGCCGACGTCGGTGTGGATCTCGTACGCGAAGTCCAGCGGGGTGGCGCCGGCGGCGAGCGACTTGACCTCGCCCTTCGGCGTGAAGACGTAGACCTCGTCCTCCATCAGCTGCCCGCGTAGGTGTTCGGTGAACTCGCGCGGGTCGTCCTCGTCGGTCTCCCAGTCGAGGAGCGACTTGAGCCACTTCAGCTTGATGTCGGTCTGGTCGGTGGCCTGCCCCTTGCCCTTGCCGCCCTCCTTGTAGCGCCAGTGCGCGGCCACGCCGTACTCGGCGGTCTCGTGCATGTCGCCCGTCCGGATCTGGATCTCCAGAGGCCTGCCCTCGGGCCCGATCACCGTCGTATGGAGCGCCTGGTACATGTTGAACTTGGGCATGGCGATCATGTCCTTGAACCGCCCAGGCAGCGGCTTCCACAGCGAGTGGATCACGCCCACCGCGCCGTAGCAGTCCTTCACGGAGTCGACGATCACCCGCATCGCTGTCAGGTCGTAGATCTCGTTGAACTCGCGGCCCTTGCGGGTCATCTTCGAGTAGATCGAGTAGAAGTGCTTGGCGCGCCCGGAGATCTCGGCGTGGATGCCGAGCGCGTCCAGCTCCTTGGCCAGGTAGCCGCCGGCACGTGCCACGTAGTGCTCGCGCTCCTCGCGCTGCTGGCTGACGAGCCCCTTGATCTCCTGGTACTTGCGCGGATGCAGGGTCGAGAACGCGAGGTCCTCGAGCTCCCACTTGATCGCGTGGATGCCGAGGCGGTGCGCCAGCGGCGCGTAGATCTCCAGCGTCTCCTTCGCCTTCTCGATCTGCTTCTGCTTCGCCATCGCCTCCAGCGTGCGC
>JBKOYW010000260.1:0-2375 GCA_046744275.1 Actinomycetota bacterium | reverse complement strand
CATGACAACCGACAACACCCAGCGGAGCGCGCTGCTGATCGGCAAGAGCCAACTCGTCCTCGACCACGCGGTCGCCGGCCTGCGCGACCTCGGTTACAAGGCTGAGGCGACCAACGACTTCAACGACATCACCGGCCGGTTCGACGCGAGAAAGATCGACCTAGTCGTGTTCGGCGGCCAAGTCCCCCCGGACCGCAAAACCGAGCTGACAGAAGAGATCGGCGCCATCAACCCGCGGGTCATCTTCGTTCAAGGACTGGCCGGCATCCCGGGCCTCATCGTCAACCAGGTGCAGGGCGCATTCAGGGCCGAGCATCAAGACCCCAGCCGAGGACCAACCTACACGCCCGACGAGCGGTCGATCCGGCTGACCCTCCCAGACCCGGCCGATGTCAACGTGACCGTCTGGTGGCAGACCTCGTTCGTGCCACCAGACCCCACGAGCGACTCGCTCGTCCTCGTCGACGACCGGCTCGCCGGCGGCGATCACACAGTCCCGGTCCCCGATCACGTTCCGCCCAAGGCAGCGTTCGCCACCGTGCAAGTCGACGCGGCGATCTACGCCTTCAGCATCGCCACCGAGCAATGACCGCCAGCCACGCCAGGACTGGATACTTCAATGGGGTCATCCAGGACAGCCGCCATCACCTAGCCCCGGAGACGTTCAGCGGCCGGGTGCGTCCCGGTTATCGGCGTCCGGCAGGTTCGACCGCCTCTGTTCGGCGCACACCTATATCGAGCCGCTGCGCGAACTGCGTGAAGCGCTCTGGCAGCTTGCGCAGGCGGCGGTCGGCGGAACGCCGTTCGCCACCGAGCACGTCGACGTCATAAACGCCGCGGCCGCCCCGGCGCCGCCACGCACGGCGATGACTCCCGCTGGGGAGCGCCGGACGATTCCGCCCGTCGAGGCCGAGCAGGCGCTCTCAGCGCTCGCGCGAGACGCGATCGACCTGTTCACTGGGCCGCTGCGCCAGCGCGTGCGTACCTGCGCCGCCGAGGACTGCGAACTGCTCTTCGTCGACGCCTCGCGCCCTGGCCGTCGGCGGTGGTGCTCGATGGCCCGCTGCGGCAGCCGCGCGAAGATGCGCCGCTACCGCGCCCCCTGAGCGCGCCGCTCAGTGTGCCGAAGACCAAAGCAAGCGCGGGATGCGAGACCGCAGCGCCTCCCATCAGTGCCGACGCGTCCGAATCCTTCAAGACCCGATGCAGTCGCCGGCGCAGAATGTCGGGCATGGCAGAGATCGAGATGACGCTCGGCTGGGTGATCGCGTACGTCGACGACCCCGCCGCGGTGGCCGCGTTCTACGAGCGCACCTTCGGGTTGCGCAAGGACTTCGTCGTTCCGGGTGAGTACGCCCAGATGGACACCGGGCCGACGAAGCTCGGCTTCGCAACGTACGCGCTCGCGCGCGGCAACTTCGACGGCGGCGTGCGCCCAGCCGGGGGCGACGGACCGCCGCCGAACGTGGAGATCGCGCTCGTCGCCGAGGACGTGGACGCGGCGTACCGGATCGCTGTCGACGCCGGCTGCGAGCCGCTTGCCGCGCCGGCCGACAAGCCGCAGGGCCAGCGCGTCGGCTACGTGCGCGACCCGTTCGGGATGCTGGTCGAGCTCGCCACGCCGCTGTAGACGAGCCCGCGCGAGTGGCGACTGAGCTCCCGTTCTCGCGTTGCGCGAGGAGCGAGCGTTTCCGCAGCGAGCGCTACGCACGTGGCGAGATCACCCGCGAGGAGACCCCTACTCGCGCGCAGCGTGGCATCGGCTCGGCGGGGGGCTTAGGCTGTGCTTGCCCGAACGAACGGGGGGAGCGCAGTGGAGAGGCGAGACATCGAGCGTCTCCGTGACCCAGGCTTCGCGATCGCGCGGCGCGGCTACGACCAGCGCGAGGTCGACAACTTCCTGGAGTCGCTGGTGAGCTGGCTCGAGACCGATGCGGCGAAGGAGTTGGGCGGGGTTGCGGTCACCCGCAAGCTCGAGCTGGTGGGCAAATCGACAGCGCGCATCTTGCTCACGGCCGAGCAGGAGTCGGCGAAGCTGGGTCGTGCGGCCGAGCAGGAGTGCGAGAGCCTCCGCTCGGACGCCGAAGCGGCGTCGCTCGAGATGCGGCGAGGCGCAGAGGAGTATGCGACGCAGGTGCGGGCGAAGGCGGAGGAGGCTGCGCGTCAGACCGCTGCCGAGGCCCGCGCCAAGGCCAAGCAGATCGTCGAGGAAGGCGAACGCCGCCGCGCGGAGATCGAAGCGGTCGTCAGCGAGCTCGAGGCTCGTCGCGACCACACGGTCGACGAGCTCGAGCGTCTGCGCGGCGAGCTAGGCTCAATGATCGGAACGCACACCGCTGCCTCACGCGCGCAGAAGGGCACCGCGAAGCAGCGTG
>JBKOYW010000163.1:0-4518 GCA_046744275.1 Actinomycetota bacterium | reverse complement strand
CGACCTCGCCGCCTACCCGCGCGACGAGGAGCGCGATGCTGCCGAGGCGGCCGAGCTGGGCGTCGACGTGCTGTACGCGCCACCAGTCGAGGAGGTCTACCCGCCCGGCTTCGCGACCTCGGTGCGCGTCGCGGGCCTGTCTGACGTGCTCGAGGGCGTCGAGCGCGGCCCCGGCCACTTCGCCGGCGTCTGCACCGTCGTGACCAAGCTCTTCAACGTCGTCCAGCCCGATACGGCGTTCTTCGGGCAGAAGGACGCGCAGCAGGTCGCCGTCCTGCGCCGCATGGTGCGCGCCCTCGACCTGCCCGTCGAGCTCGTGATCAGCCCGACCGTGCGCGAGCCGGACGGGCTCGCGATGTCGAGCCGCAACCGCCGCCTCGCGCCCGACGAGCGGCGCCGCGCCGTCTCGCTCTCGCAGGCCCTGCGCGCCGCCGAGGCCGCGATCGCCGGCGGCGAGCGCGACGCCGAGAGGATCGCCGGCACCGCGCGTGCCGCCATGAACGGCGTCGAGCCCGAGTACCTCGCGCTCGTCGACCCCGACAGCTTCCAGCCGATCACCACCGTCGACGGCCGGGTACTCGTGGCCGTGGCGGCGCGCATCGGCGCCACCCGCCTGATCGACAACACCATCGTCCAGGAGGCGGCGACCCCGGAGCGGGCGCCGACCAGCTAGGAGGAAGAAACGATGTCGTCCCCGCCCCGCAGCGACCGCAAGCCGATCACGCTCACCAAGCTCGCCGAGATGCGCGCGCTCGGCGAGCCGATCGTGATGGTCACCGCCTACGACCACCCGAGCGCGGTCGTCGTCGAGGAGGCCGGCGTCGACGTGGTGCTCGTCGGCGACTCGGCCGCCAACAACGTGCTCGGCTACGAGGACACCGTCCCGGTCACCGTCGACGAGCTGCTGATGCTCGCCGCCGCCGTGCAGCGCGGCCTCAAGACGCCGCTGCTGGTCGGCGACCTGCCGTTCGGGTCATACGAGGCGTCCGACGCGCAGGCGATCGCCACAGCGCACCGCTTCATCAAGGAGGCCGGCTGTGACGCCGTCAAGCTCGAGGGCGGCGGCGCGATGGCCGAGCGCGCGCGGGCGATCGTGCGCGCGGGCGTGCCGGTGATGGGCCACGTCGGCCTGACGCCGCAGACCGCCACCGCGCTCGGCGGCTACCGCGCCCAGGGCCGCACCGCCGAACGGGCCAAGCAGGTGCTCGACGACGCGCTGGCGCTGCAGGAGGCGGGCTGCTTCGCGATCGTGTTCGAGGCGATCCCGGCCGACGTGACCGACGTGATCATGCAGCACATGGAGGTCCCGATCATCGGGATCGGCGCCGGCGGCAGCACCGACGGCCAGGTCCTCGTGCTGCACGACCTGCTCGGCATCCACGACGGCCACAAGCCGAAGTTCGTCAAGCGCTACGCGGACGTGAAGGGCGAGATGGCGCGCGGCGTGTCGGGCTACGCGGAGGACGTGCGCACGCGCGCGTTCCCGGGGCCGGAGCACACCTACGGGATCGCGCCCGAGGAGCTCGAGCGGCTCCGTGCCATGCTGCCGCCGCACCGCACGGCGGTCTGATTTACAACTCTTTCACAACTCGTTCACCTACACTGGCCCGCCCATGGGCCGACTGTCCCAGCTGTTCGCGCCGAAGGAGCGCGAGTTCTTCGACCTGTTCGAGGAGGCGGGCGCCAACATTGTGCACGCGTCCGATCTGCTCGTGCAGCTGCTCGACGAATGGCCCGACCACGGCGACCTTGCTCGCGAGGTGCGCGACTGCGAGCACGAGGGCGACCGCATCACGCACGACATCATCCAGCGTCTGAACGAGACGTTCGTGACGCCGATCGACCGCGAGGACATCTACGCGCTGGCGTCGGGGCTCGACGACATCGTCGACTACATCGAAGAGGTCGCAGGCTTCCTCGGCATGTACCGCGTCGAGGCGACGATGGAGAAGGCGATCGAGATGGGCCACGTCCTACGCGAGGCCGCCCGCGTCATCTCTGACGCGATCCCGCGCTTGCGGACGTTCAAGGACATGCATCACTGCACGGCTGAGGTGAGCCGCCTCGAGGACGAAGGCGACCGGATCCTGCGCGAGGCGCTCGCGGCCCTGTTCGAGCACGGGGTCGACCCGATGCTGGTGATCCGCTGGAAGGACATCTTCGAGCGGCTCGAGGACGCGATCGACTCCACGGAGAAGACCGCGAACATCCTCGAGAGCATCGTGATCAAGAACCGGTAGAGCGGATGGAGTCCGACGTCGTCCTCTGGATCGTCGTCGCGACGGCACTCGCGTTCGACTTCACGAACGGTTTCCACGACACCGCCAACGCTGTCGCGACGTCGGTCTCGACGCGGGCGATGAGGCCGCGCGTCGCAGTCACGATGGCGGCGGCGCTCAACTTCGTCGGCGCGTTCCTGTCGCTCGAGGTGGCGGCCACGATCGCGTCCGGGATCGTCGACGCCAACCTCATCACGCCCCCGATCGTCTTCGCCGGCCTGATCGGCGCGATCGCCTGGAACCTGGCGACCTGGTACTTCGGGCTGCCGTCGTCGAGCTCGCACGCGCTGATCGGCGGCGTCGTCGGCGCCGCGTTCGCCGCCGAGGGGACGAAGGCCGTGTACGGCGACGGGCTGATCGAGAAGGTGATGATCCCGGCGCTGGTCGCGCCGGTGCTCGCCCTCGTCACGACCGGGATCGCGATCCTGCTCTGCTACCGGATCGTCGGCCGCCAGCATCCGGGTGTCGTGTCGCGCGGCTTCCGCCTGGGGCAGATCGTCTCCGGCAGCCTGTTCTCGCTCTCGCACGGCACGAACGACGCGCAGAAGACGATGGGGATCATCGCGCTGGCGCTGGTCGCCAGCGGCCACCTCGACGCGGGCGCCGACCCGCCGACGTGGGTGGTCATCTCGGCCGCGACGGCGATCGCGCTGGGGACCTACGTCGGCGGCTGGCGGATCATCCGGACAATGGGCAGCCGGATCATCAAGATGGATCCGGCTCAGGGGTTCGCGGCCCAGGGCGTCGGGTCTGCGGTGATCCTCTCTGCCACGCACGTCGGCTTCCCGCTCTCGACCACGCACGTCATCTCGGGCGCGATCATGGGCGCGGGCGCCGCCAAGCGGATCTCGGCGGTGCGCTGGGGCGTCGCCGGCAACATCGTCGTCGCATGGGTGCTGACGCTGCCGGCCGCCGCGGTGGTGGGCGGCGTGACCTACGGCGTGACGCAGCTGTTCGGCGACGGCCCGGCGGGCCCGGTGGTGGTGGCCTTGGCGCTCGTCGGGACGCTGGCGTGGGTGTTCGGGCGTCGCGTCGCCGGCGGGCGGACGCTGACGGCGGAGGGCTGAGCGGTGCTCGGCACGGTCAAGGGCGGAGACATCCTGGAGGTCGTGTGGGTCTCCCTGCTCGCGGGCGTTTTCGTGAGCGTCGCCTTCTCGCTCGTCGTGCTCGGGACGGCGCGTTCGGCCGAGGCGGCGCGCGGCGGCCGTAGATCGGCGGCGATCGCCTACGCCGGGCTCGGAGTGCTCGCCTTTGCGCTGTTCGCCGGCGCGGTGGTCCTCGGCGTGCAGATCATGCTGACGAAGGACTAGATACGTACTCGACCGTGCGGATCACCCGCGCGGGGACGCCGGCGGCGATCGAGTGCGGCGGCAGGTCGGTGGTCACGACCGAGTTGGCGCCGATCACGCAGCGGTCGCCGATCGTGACGCCGCTGGTGACGACGACGTTCGCGCCGAGCCAGACGTTGTCGCCGAGCCGGGTCGGGCCCTTGGACGTGAACCCCTGCCATGGCACCGGCTTGTCGGGGTCGTCGAAGCGGTGGTTCGCATCGGTGACGAAGCAGCCGTTCGCCAGCATGCAGTGCTCGCCGATCTCCACCAGCTCGGCGGCGGCGACCTGGACCGCGATGTTCAGGAACGTGCCGCCGCCGATCCGGATCCGCGCCGGCGCCTGCGCGGTCAGCCACACGTTCGGCTCGAGCAGGACGTGCTCGCCGAGCTCGAGCCGGCCCTCTCGCAGCATCTCCAGCACGTTGCCGTGCACGGGCCAGCGGCAGAACGCCCGCCGCCGCGCGAACTCGTAGTGGATCCGCGCCCGGTTCCAGGGCAGCGAGCTGCGCTCATACCAGCGCCATTTCTGCCACCAGAGCCTCAGATCGGCCGCGTCCAAGGCGCTGAGCATGCCATGAAGGACGCGTTGCAGGGCGTCGTAAGTCCGCGCGCACCGGTTCCCGGCGCGTCGATTCCGGGTGAGCATGGACACGACGAACCCGGATCACGGAGGACACGAACGTGCGCCCGAGCCGCCTGCTGCTGTTCTGCATCTGCCTTTTGATTCCTGCTTCGCCCGCCTCGGCCGCCGTGCCGCACACCGTGCAGCCCGGCGAGACGCTGTGGTCGATCGCCGCGGCCAACAACCTGACCACGAGGACCGTCGCGGTCTACAACGGCCTGTCCGAGGACGCGCAGGTGGTGCTCGGCTCGACGATCATGGTCCCGACGACCGTGGAGGGCTACGC
>JBKOYW010000282.1:0-6195 GCA_046744275.1 Actinomycetota bacterium | reverse complement strand
ACCCGCGCCGGATGGTCGCCGCACTTCGCGCCGCGTTCGAGCGCGCCGGCGGCACGATCCGCCGCGCGCGGGTCGCCGCGGTCGAGGTCGACGACCGGCACGATCCGGCCGCCTCGAACGGCGGTGGGCGCGCCACCGGCGTGCGCCTGGACACCGGCGAGGTCGTCCGCGCCGGCCAGGTCCTGCTCGCGCCCGGCACCGGGAGCGTCGAGGCGCCCGACCGCGTTCCCGTTCGACCCGTCAAGGGCCAGCTGCTGCGGCTGCGCGACCCCCGCGGCCCCGGTCTGGTCGGCCGGACGGTCCGCGGGCCCGACGCCTACCTCGTCCCGCGTGCCGACGGCGGCTACGTCCTCGGCGCGACGAGTGAGGAGCGCGGCTACGACACCGCGCCCACCGCGGGCGGCGTCTACGAGCTCCTGCGCGACATGAGCGAGGTCGTCCCCGGGGTGCTCGAGCTCGAGATCGAGGAGCTGCTCGCCGGCCTGCGCCCCGCGACGCCCGACAACCTGCCGGCGATCGGCCGCGGCACGCTCGACGGCCTGCTGTGGGCGACCGGCCACTACCGCAACGGCATCCTGCTCGCGCCGCTCACCGCCGAGCTGATCGCGGATGCCGCCTGCGGCGAGCCGCTCCCGGAGTGGGCCACCATCGCCGACCCGCGCCGCTTCGCGAAGGTGCCGGCATGAGGGTCGTGCTCAACGGCTCCGAGGCGGTGTTCGCGGACGGCGCGACGGTCCGCGAGGCGATCGAGGCGCTCGACCTCCCTGCCGAGGGCCGCGGCGTCGCGGTGGCGGTGAACGCCGAGGTCGTGCCGCGCACCGAGTGGGAGACCCACGAGCTGACCGACGGCGCGCGGGTCGAGGTCCTGCGCGCGATTCAGGGGGGTTGAATGGCGACGACCGATCACGGTCGCCACGGACGGCGACCATCGCCATCAGACGGCCGGCCGGACGAAGGCCGTGGCTACACATCCGATCTGCTGACCATCGCCGGCACCGAGCTGCGCTCGCGCCTGCTGCTCGGGACCGGCGGGTTCCGCTCGCTCGACGCCCTGGCGACCGCCATCGACGCCTCCGGGGCGGAGCTGGTGACCGTCGCGCTGCGCCGGATCGACCCCGGGCAGCGCGGCTCGATCATCGACGTGCTCGACGCCGCCGGTGTGCGCCTGCTGCCGAACACCGCCGGCTGCTTCACGGCGCGCGACGCGGTGCTCACCGCCAAGCTCGCGCGCGAGGCGTTCGAGACCGACTGGGTCAAGCTCGAGGTCATCGGCGACGAGCGCACGCTGCTGCCCGACGCGCCGGCGCTGCTGGAGGCCGCCGAGGAGCTGGTCGACGACGGCTTCACGGTGCTGCCGTACACGAACGACGACCCGATCCTGGCGCGCCGGCTGGAGGATGTCGGCTGCGCGGCGGTGATGCCGCTCGGCTCGCCGATCGGCTCCGGCATGGGGCTGCTCAACACGTACAACCTGCGCCTGATCCGCGAGCGCGCCGAGGTGCCGGTGATCCTCGATGCCGGCGTCGGCACCGCGTCGGACGCCGCGCTGGCGATGGAGCTCGGCTACGACGGCGTGCTGTGCGCGAGCGCGATCTCGCGCGCCGAGGACCCGGTCGGCATGGCGCGTGCGATCCGGCTCGGCACCGAGGGCGGCCGGCTCGCTTACCGCGCCGGCCGCATCCCGCGCCGGCTGTACGCGGAGGCGTCCACGCCCGAAGAGGGCGTCGCCGAATTTTGAGCACGCACCCGTACACGCTGCTGGACGTCTTCACCGACCGCCCGCTGGCCGGAAACGGCCTCGCGGTCGTACACGACGCCGACGACGTCACCGACGCGGTCATGCTCGCCTTCGCGAAGGAGACGCGCCTGGTCGAGACGACCTTCGTTCAGTCCTCCGACGTCGCCGACTACCGCAACCGCATCTGGACGCCGGTCGAGGAGATCCCGTTCGCCGGCCACCCGTCGCTCGGCACCGCGGTGGCGGTCGCGCTCGTGCGCGGCGACGTGTATGTCGAGTACCGCCAGCAGACGCACGCCGGGATCCAGCCCGTACGGGTCAGCCGCGACGGCGGCCGCGCTCACGCCTCCGTCCTCCAGGAGCGCGCGCAGTTCGGCGCCGTGGTCGACCCGGCGGCCGTGACGGCGGCAGTCGGCCTGCAGCCCGCGGACGCGCATCCGACGCTCCGGCCGCAACACGTCAGCACCGGGCTCGCCACGCTGATCGCCCCGCTGCGCGACGCCGACGCCGTGAGCCGCGCGCGCAAGGACCAGGCGGCGGTCGCCGCGCTCGCCGACGGCACGTTCAACCTCTACCTGTGCGCCATCGACGGTACGGCCGCGCGCGCCCGCTCGTTCCCGAGCGAGCTCGAGGGCGAGGACCCAGCCACCGGCTCGGCGGCCGGCCCGCTGCTCGCGTACGCGAACGCGCGGCTCGGCATCGAGCGCCTCGACGTGACGCAGGGCGTCGAGATGGGCCGCCCGAGCCGGCTGCTGGCCGAGCTCGAGGGTGATCGCGTGCGCGTCGGAGGCGACGTCGTCGTGCTCGTCACGGGGACGCTGCGGCTGCCGTAGGCTCGAGCCGGCGCAGGTCACGCACGTCGCGGACCGCCAACGCCGTCGCCAGCGCCGTGAGCGCGATGAGGCTGCCGACGGACAGCACCTCAACCGCCCCGAGCGCCTCGCCGAGCGGCCCCGCGAGCACATAGCCGATCGGCAGCAGCGCGAGCGAGCCCATCCAGTCGTACGCGGTCACGCGCGAGAGCATGTGCGGCGGCACGCGCTCGGCGAGCGCGGTGTGCCACCAGATGTCGAACAGCGCGATGCCCGTCCCGGTGAGTACGAAGATCGGGAGGAGGAGCCCGACCGGGAGGCCGAGGCCGAAGCAGCCGAGTGCGATTGGCAGCGGCAGGGCGAGCAGCATGGCGGTGCGCATCGGGTACCGAGGCCGCCACCGGAAGCCGATCAGCGCCCCGACGACCGTGCCGGCGCCCAGCGCCGAGGCGAGGATGCCGTACACCGCGCGCGTGTCGTAGCGCTCGATCGAGATCGTCGGGCCGAGCGTCATCCAGGGGCCAAAGGCGGTCAGCAGCGCGAGCGAGAAGACCGCGACGATGACCCAGATCCACGTGCGCGAGCGGACCTCCGACCAGCCCTCGCGCAGCTCGGCCAGAACGGTCGTGCGCACGGCCGGCTCGCCGCGGCGGCGCGGCCGCAGGCGCACGAGGAACGCCGCCGAGACGACGAACGTCGCAGCGTCGAGCGCGAACGCGAAGCCGGGGCCGACACCGAGCACGAGCGCGGTCGCGAGCGCCGGCCCGGCGAACTCGGCCAGCGTCTCGACGGTGCCGAACGCCGCGCGGGCGGGCTGGATCTGGTCCTCCGGCACGGTCTGCGGCACGAGCCCGGTGAACGCCGGCCGGTAGAACGCCTCGGCGGTGCCGAAGCCGGCCTCGATCACCGCGATGTGCCAGATCTCGACTGCGCCCGTGAAGATCAGCGCGGCGAGCAGCGCGTGCAGGGCGAAGCGGATCAGGTCCGTGGTCACCACCACGAGGTGGCGCGGCAGCCGGTCCGCCCACACCCCGCCGATCAGCAGGAAGCCGACGAGCGGCACGGCGTGGCACGCGAGCACGATGCCGACGTCGCTCGGCGTGCCGATGTCGGTCACGTAGAGCGCGAGCGCCACGAACACGAGCCGGTCGCCCACCGTGCTCGCGCTCTGGCCCAGCAGCAGGAGCCGGAAGTCCCGGTGGGTGAACAAGCTGCGCATCACCCGGCATCATGCCCCGCGTGAACGTCGACGAGCTGTTCGACGAGTTCGAGCGCGCATGGTCGGGCCGCGACCCCGCCGCGTTCGAACCGCTGTGCGCCGAGGAGTTCGCGTACGAGGATCCGCTGACGCCGGAGCCGCTGCAGGGCGCCGCCGCGCTGGTCGCCCACGCCCGCGCGTTGTGGACGGCGTTCCCCGACGCGCGGGTGAACTCGACCGGCGAGCGCTTGACCGACGGCCGCTACGCCTGCGCGCCGTGCAAGATCCTCGGCACACACCAGGGCCGGATCGGCGGCGTGACGCCGACGGGCCGCTTCGTCGTCGTGCACGCGATCGTGTACGCGGAGCTCACCGAGGATGGGCGGCTGCTCCGCGCGCGAGCGTTCTTCGACGCCTGGGGCGTGGCCACCGACCTCGGCGTGCTGCCGAAGCCGGGCACGGCCGGCGAGCGCGCGCTGCTCTTGCTGCGTGGCTTCGGTCTGCGGGCCTAGCGCTCGACCGTCAGCGTCCCGGTCATCCCCGGGTGGATCGTGCAGACGTACTGGACGGTGCCGGGGCTGTCGACCGACGCCGTGAACGTCTCGCCCTTGCCGAACAGCTCGGACTTGAACGAGGCGCCGGACTCGGCGACGGCGTTGTGGTCGACCGTGTCCTCGTTGACCCAGCAGATCTCCTGGCCGACGCTCGCCGTCGCGTCCGCGGGGTCGAACTTGATGTCGACCATCTTGATCTCGACCGAGCCGCTCGGGCAGGCGGCCGACGAGGAGCTCTGCTCGCCGCCGTCGTCGTCGCCGCCGCAGGCGGCCGCGAACGCGGCGATGAGGGCGAGCGAGATCAGCAGCCGGCGCATCGAGGCCGGGATTCAATCAGGCGAGCGTCACGGCCACCGGCGGATGGTCCGAGAGCATGCCGCGGTCGATGACCTCGCGCGGCCCGGCCGCGGCGCGGCCGTCGGTGAACAGGTGGTCGACGTGATTGCCGCCGAGGTGCACGAGGCCGGGGAACTCGGGCGGGCGCTTGAGGTTGACGTCGCCCCCGAAGACCAGCGGCGCGCCGCCCGCCCACTCGCGAGCCGCCTCGATCGCGGTGCGCGTGTCGGAGAGCGCGAACGCCTCCGGATGGTTGTGCGAGTGGACGTTGACGACCCAGCAGTCGGCAAGCCGCACGCCGTGGACCCAGCGCGCCTCGGGTGTACGGCGCAGTCGCCCCGCGCGGTGCTCGTGGATCTGGCCGGAGCGGACAAGGATCGCGTTGCTGCCCCCGCCGCTGGACTTGAGGATGTCCGGGTTGCGCTCGGAGATCGCACGCCGGAGCGGGAGCAACCAGTTGCGCGAGGTCAGCTGCGTGCGCTCCTGGGCGCCGGCCGCCCGGGCGAGCATCGGCGGCCACCACGGCGGCACCTCCTGCAGCAGCGCGACGTCCCACTCCCAGCCGTCGAGCGCGGCCGCGAACTCGTTCAGCAGCGAGCGGCCGGAGGGCGGCACCGAGCGCCCGTGATAGAGGTTCCAGGTGAGGATCCGCACGGACCTGACCATATGCACTTCCTGGACGGCACCGAGCTCACCCGCGAACACCTGACGTCGCTGCTCGACCGCGCGCTCGCGCTCAAGAGCGCGCCGGCCTCCTCGCGGGCGCTCGACGGGTGCACGGTGGCGCTGCTGTTCGAGAAGCCGTCGACGCGCACGCGCGTGTCGTTCGAGGCCGGCGTCGTCGAGCTCGGCGGCCACCCGATGGTCCTGCGGACGGGCGAGCTCCAGATCACGCGGGGCGAGTCGGTGCGCGACACCGCGCTCGTGTTCTCGCGTCACGTCGCCGCGATCGGGCTGCGGACCGGCGACGAGGATCAGTTGCGTGGGCTCGCCGAGCACGCGACGGTGCCGGTCATCAACATGCTCTCGCCGCTGCACCATCCCTGCCAGGCGCTCGCCGACCTGATGACGATGCGCGAGGCGTTCGGCTCGATCGACGGGCGCGTGCTGACCTACGTCGGCGACGGCAACAACGTCGCACGCTCGCTCGCGCTCGTCGGCTCGCTCGCGGGCGTGCAGGTGCGCGTCGCGGCGCCCGACGGCTACCAGCTGGAGGCCGAGGCCGGCGCCGAGCTGTTCGACGATCCCGCCGAGGCGGTCGAGGGTGCAGACGCGCTCTACACCGACGTCTGGGTCTCGATGAGCGACGACGAGGCGACGGCGGACCGCAGGCGCGAGGCGCTCGCGCCCTACCGGCTCGACGACGCGCTGCTCGACCGCGCCGCCCCGCACGCGATCGCGCTGCACTGCCTGCCGGCGCATCCCGGCGAGGAGATCACCGAGGACGTGCTCTACGGCGACCGCCAGCGGATCTGGGATCAGGCCGAGAACCGGCGGCATGCGCAGAAGGCGCTGCTCGAGCTGCTCGTTTCGAACGGAAAGCGGTCGGGGTAGGGC
>JBKOYW010000385.1:0-7763 GCA_046744275.1 Actinomycetota bacterium | reverse complement strand
CCTCTACCCCGGCCGGCTGTGCGCGATCGGCAACGGCGTGGTGATCGACCCGAAGGTCCTGACCGGCGAGCTCGACGAGCTGCGCGCCAAGGGGATCGACCTCTCGGGCCTGCGGATCAGCGCCAACGCGCACCTGATCATGCCCTACCACCGGCTGCTCGACCACGCCGGCGAGGCGAAGCTGGGCAAGCTCCAGATCGGGACCACGCGGCGCGGCATCGGTCCCTGCTACGCCGACAAGGCTGCCCGCCTCGGCATCCGCGTGCAGGACCTGCTCGACGAGAAGATCCTGCGCAAGAAGATCTTCGCGGCGATGGACCCCAAGCGCCTGTCGCTGCGCCCGTACGCCAAGTCCCCCGAGCTCGACCTCCAATCGATGACCGAGGACTACCTCACCTACGGGCACCGCATCGAGCAGTACATCACCGACACCGCGCGGCTCACCTGGGACGTGCTCGACAACGGCGGCATGGTCGTCTTCGAGGGCGCCCAGGGCACGCTGCTGGACATCGACCACGGCACCTACCCGTTCGTGACCTCGTCCAACGTGGTGGCGGGCAGCGCGTGCGCGGGCGCCGGCGTCGGCCCGAAGGACATCGACGAGGTGTGGGGCGTCGCGAAGGCGTACGCGACCCGCGTCGGCTCCGGCCCGTTCCCGACCGAGCTCGACGACGACCTCGGCAACGCCATGCGCGAGGCCGGCGGCGAGTACGGGACCACCACCGGCCGCGCACGGCGGGTCGGCTGGATCGACCTCGTCGCCCTCCGCTACGCGGCCCGCATCAACGGCCTCGACCACCTGGCCATCACCAAGCTCGACGTGCTGACCGGCCTCGGCAACCTCAACGTGTGCACGCGCTACCGCGGCATCGAGGAGGCGAGCTTCGACGCCTACCCCTACCACCAGACCGTGATGCACCACGCGGCCGGCGACTACGAGCAGCTGCCGGGCTGGGACGAGGACATCGGCGACTGCCGCGACGAGCGCGACCTCCCGCAGGCCGCGCGCGACTACCTCGCCTACATCGCCGACTTCGTCGGCGTCCCGATCGCGCTCGTGGGCGTCGGGCCCGGGCGCGAGCAGACGTTCTTCACCGAGGCCGGCCGCAACAGCGTCGCGGCCCGCGCGACGACGCCCGCCTAGTCCACGATCGACCGCGTGTCCACGACGAAGTCGTGGAGCGCCCGGTTCTCCTCGTCCCACAGCGGCCACAGGACGTCGGCCAGGAACGACAGGCCGCCCGTGAGGCTCGCCGCAATTCCGAACAGCAGCGTCTTGACCGCCACCTCGCGCAGCATTGCGAAGCCGAAAGTCATCGGCTGCCCGTTGGCGCGCACCACGCGGATCCCGAGGGCCATCCGCCCGAACGTCTTTCCGTTCGTCCGAGCCATCAGCGCCGGCGCGTAGAGCAGCGCGACGATCGAGACGCAGACAACGGCCAGTAGCAGGCCGAAGATGATCGACACGACCCCAGCGTCCTCGTCGGCGAAGAAGAGCAGCGAGAACGGCGCCGTGATCGCGATCAGCAGCAGCAGGCCGCCGACGCCGACGATCAGGCCGTCGACGATCGCCGCGCCGACGCGCGACCACCAGCCCGCCAGCACCATGCGACCGGCGACCGGGGTCGTCCCGAACGAGGCGATCGGCGGGCCGCCGGCACCCGGCGGCGGCGTGGTCGTGTAGCCCGGCGTCTCGGGCGCGGGGGTCGGCGGCGGCTGAGACGTCCCGCCGAGGGGATCGCCGGACTGCAGGCCGCTGGACTCGCTCGGTGGCCGCTCGCTCATGCTCGCGACTCTATCGTCGCCCGCAGAGCCTCCACCACCCGTTCGCCGGCGCGCCCGTCCCCGTAGAGCGGCGGTCTCTCGGCGGGCAGCGACCCATCGAGCGCGGCCACGGCAGCCTCCGCGTCGAGGTCGACCAGCGTGTTCCAGCCGACGTCGACGGTCTCCGTCCACTCGGTCACCGCCCGGAGTGTCAGGCAGCGCACACCGGCCAGGTAGGCCTCCTTCTGCACCCCGCCGGAGTCGGTCAGCACCGCACGCGAGTGCAGCAGCAGCGCCGTGAAGTCGAGGTAGCCGAGCGGTGGTACGAGCCGGACCGGCCCCGCGAGCCGGGTGAGCAGCCCGGCCGCTTCGAGCCGCGCCCGCGTGCGCGGATGCAGCGGCAGCACCACCGGCCCCGGCACGGCCAGCAGCAACTCGACCAGCCGCGCCAGCCGGGCCGGATCGTCGACGTTGCCGGCCCGATGAGCCGTTGCGAGCAGGTACTCGCCCGGCCGCACGTCGCAGGCCTCCAGCGCTGCCGTCCGCTCGCGCGCCCGCGGGGCGAGCATCTGTGCGACGTCGACCATCACGTCGCCGACCACGACCACCTCGCCTGCCACGGCCTCGGCTCGCAGGTTCGAAGCGGACAGCTCGGACGAGCACAGCAGCAGCGACGCCGCGTGATCGGCCAGCACCCGGTTGAGCTCCTCCGGCATCGTGCGGTCGTAGGAGCGCATGCCGGCCTCCACGTGCGCGACCGGCACCCGAGCCTGCGCGCCCGCCAGCGCCCCCGCAAGCGTCGAGTTCGTGTCGCCGTAGATCAGCAGCACGTCCGGCCGCTCGGCCGCCAGCAGCGGCTCCAGGCCCGCCAGCATGCGAGCGGTCTGCGACGTATTGGTCCCGCCGCCGACGTCGAGCTGGTGGTCGGGCCGCGGCAGCTCCAGCTCGTCGAAGAACACGCGCGAGAGCTCGTCGTCGTAGTGCTGGCCGGTGTGGACGAGGACCTCGCGCGCCCCCTCGCGAAGCCGGTCGGAGACCGCCGCCGCCTTCACGAACTGCGGCCGGTTGCCAATTACGGTGACTACCCGCACAAATTTGGGGTATCTATCTGTCTAGACATGTCGACCCTCCTCGACAGCGTCCGCGGCACGGTACAAGGCGTGCTCGCCGGCGTCGGTCATGTGCTCTGGTACGTGGACTGGCACACCGGCGGCCAGACCGCCCGCCGCCGGTAGCTACGCCGCAGCAGCCGCCAGTTCGCGTTCAATCCGCCGCGCCAGGCGCTCGCCCACGTCCAGGGTGACGGGCCCGGGGGCGGCCGGGAGCGAGATGTCGTCGACGACGGCGATCGGCATCGCTTCGCGCACCGTCGAGGCGATGAACGCCTCCTCGGCCGCCGCGACGTCGTCCAGCGTGCACGGCCGCTCCTCGCCCTCGCACTCGTCGAGCACGTACGCGCGCGTGATCGAGGCCAGGATCCGGTCCTCGAGAGGCGGCGTGTACAGCCGCCCGCCCTCGACCCAGAAGAACGACCACGTCGGACCCTCCAGCACGCGCCCGTGCGGCGTCACGAGCAGCGCCTCGTCGAACCCGCGCTCGCGCGCGAGCCGGCCGGCGAG
Organism: Actinomycetota bacterium; assembly: GCA_046744275.1. Classification (GTDB taxonomy): domain Bacteria; phylum Actinomycetota; class Thermoleophilia; order Solirubrobacterales; family Solirubrobacteraceae; genus DASSUW01. The sequence goes on along the minus strand of JBKOYW010000385.1, from coordinate 4,380 downwards.
CATGTTGCCCGCGTAGGAGAGCGTCTTCAGCCCGTCGAGGACGCGCGTCGTCGCGTAGGTGACAGTTGCCACCCGGGCCACGGGCGGCCGCGGCGGGAGCGGCTCGATCGTGAGGATCCGCCGCTCGCCGCGCGTCAACACCACGCGCAGCAGCGCGTCGACCGGTCCGGCGGCGTCGAGCAGGGCGTCGATCTCGGCGCGCAGCGCGGCGCCGTCGTACGGCAGCCGCAGGCCGGTGCACGTGCGGTCGAGCCGCGCGAGGTGGTCGGCGAGCGCGAACGGGCGACCGCCGTACAGGCGGATGACCTCGAACGCGCCGTCGCCGCGCGTGAGCCCCTCGTCGGTGACCGGGATCCGCGCGTCCTCGGCGGGCCCGATCGCTCCATCCAGGCTGGCGAGCATGCGCCGCAGGCTACCTCAGCGCGCGGTGATCGAGTGGACCGGCGGGAGGTTCGCCGCGACCTCGAACCAGCTCGCGCCCGCGTCGCCCGATCCGTAGACCGCACCCGACGTGGCGCCGAAGTACAGCTCGAGCGCGGAGCCCTCGCCGGTCCAGCAGAACGCCTCGCGCAGCACGGTCAGGTACGCGTTCTCGCTCGGGAGCCCGTCGCCGCGCGGCGTCCAGCTCGCGCCGGCGTCGCGCGTCTCGTACACCCGCACCTTCCCCTCGGGGGTCACGCGGTCGATGTCGGCCGCGAGCGGGATCACGTACGCGCTGTCGGCGTCGGCGGGATCGAGTGCCAGCCCGAACCCGAAGTCGGACGGCAGTCCGTCGGCGATGTCGTTCCACGATGCGCCGCCGTCGTCGGACCGGTACACGCCGCCGTGGAATTGCATGAAGATCCGCTCCGGCCGCGTCTTCGCGCGGTGGATCCGGTGCACGCAGAGCGCGATCTGCTCGGGCGGCGCGTCCTCGGGCACGTAGCGCGCGACCAGGCCCTCGTTGCCGCGCCGCCAGCTCTTGCCGGCGTCGTCTGTGAGCCACACGCCCGCCGCGGAGATCGCCACCGCGAGCCGGTCGGGCTCGCCGGGCCAGGTCGAGATCGAGTGCAGGCAGAGCCCGCCGGCGCCCGGCTGCCAGTCGTCTCGACTGGGGTGCTGCCAGAGCGCGCGGTTGAGCGCGAACGTCGCGCCACCGTCGCTGCTCTCGAACAGGACGCCGGGGTCGCCGCCGGCGTACATCGTGCCGTCCCGCTCACCCGCCACGAGCACCCACACGCGCTCGAGCACCGCGTCGCCGGTGTCCGGCAGCGCGACGCCCTCCGCCTGCTCCCACTCGCCCGCGGGGTCGTCCGTGTAGAAGATCTTCGGCCCGTAGAACGGCGAGGTGACCGAGGCGAGGACGCGCCCGGACGGCGTCCGCATCGCGTACTCGACCGGCTCGCCCGCGAAGGCGCGCGCCGTCGGTTCGAACTCGGAGCCCGGCTCGCCCTCGAGCACGAACAGGCCCTTCTTGGTACCTACCAGAAGCTCGGTCATCGTCCGCCGGAGATCGCAGGGAGGACGTCGATCCGGTCCTCGTCGGCGACGCGCGTGTCCTGCGCGCCGAGCTCGCCGTTCACGAAGATGTTGATGTGCCGCCGCAGGGTGCCGGACTCGTCGAGGATCCAGCCCTTGGTCGCCGGATGCGCACGCTCGATCTCGGCCAGCAGCTCTCCCACCGACCCGCCGTCGATCGTGTGCTCGGAGCGGTCGCCGGCCAGTTGCTTGAGGGGGCCGCGGAGTCGCACGAGTGCCATCGATGAGATCCTACGAGGAACCGGCCTCGTGAGCTCCTACTTCGACTATCCGACGGAGGAACCCGCCGAGAGCAGCCTGACCTTCCTGGCCGATCGTGGCGAGGAGGACTGGGCGATCGTGCTCGCGCATACCGAGACGCGGCGCTTCTCGGCCGGCGATGAGGTGATCCGCGCCGGCGACGACGACCGCGCGCTGTACCTGCTCACGTCCGGCAGCCTCGCGGTCGCCTCGGGAGCGGCGTTCCGGACCATCGACGCGCCGTCGGTGGTCGGCGAGGTCGCGTTCCTGGACGGCGGCCGCCGCTCGCTCACCCTCGTCGCGACGAGCCCCGGCGAGCTGCGCCGCCTCAGCCTCGACGCGTTCGAGACGCTGGCCGGCCGCCACCCCGAGCTCGCGCGCGCGATGCTGTTCGACCTCGGGCGGATCGTGTCGCTGCGCCTGCGCTTCCTCACGGAGCTGATCGAGGACGGCGTGAGCTGATGGGCGCGGGCGCCGCCGACCCGTTCCCCAACTTCACACAGATCCGAGATCCCGTCCCACACGCGGCGTGGCGCGCCGCGCGGATCGCGTCGGTCGTCTTCCTGCTCGGCGTCTGCGTGCTGCTGGTGGCGGAGCCGGACACGGGACTCGACCTGTGGTGGAGCCTACTCGTCCCGCTGCTGCCGCTCGTCTGGTTCGTCGCGCCGGGACTGTGGCGCAACGTCTGCCCGCTCGCGGCCACGAACCAGATCCCGCGCGTGCTCGGGTTCACGCGCGGGCTGACGGCCCCGTCCTGGTTCCGCACCTACGCGCCGCTGGTCGGGATCGCGATCTTCCTCGGCGCCGTCTTCGCGCGCCCGCTGCTGTTCGAGGACTCCGGCCCGGCGACCGCGGCCCTGATCGGCGGCGCGCTGGTCGCGGCGTTCGCCGGCGGCTACGTGCTGAAGGGCAAGAGCGGCTGGTGCTCGTCGCTGTGCCCGATGCTGCCGGTCCAGCGCATGTACGGCCAGACGCCGTTCGCGAACGTGCCGAACTCCCACTGCCACCCGTGCCTCGGGTGCACGAAGAACTGCTTCGACTTCAACCCGAAGGTCGCGTTCCTGGCCGACATCCACGACGGCGACCGGCAGTGGAGCACCACGCGCAAGCTGTTCGTGGCCGCGTTCCCGGGCCTGGTGATCGCCTTCTTCACCGTGCCGGAGCCGGACGCTGCGGGCGAGCACGTCGCCCGGATGGCGCTCGCCGTCGCCGCCAGCGCCGGCTCGTTCCTCGCGCTCGAGGCGCTCCTGCCCGCCAGCGTGCCCAAGCTCGCCGCCCTCTACGGTGCCGTGGCCATCAACCTCTTCTACTGGTGGGCCGCGCCCGGGCCGGACTGGATCGCGTGGCCGCTGCGTGCCCTGGTCCTCGCGCTGACGGTCGTCTGGCTGCGGCGGACGTTCGCCAAGGAGCGCGTGTTCCTCGAGCGCCAGGGCCTGCCGACCCCGCCGCGGGCGGCGCGGCTCGGCCGCGGCGCGCGACGCGCGCTGGAGGGCGGCCCCGAGGTCACGTTCGAGGAGGGCCCGCGGATCGTCGCCAAGCTCGGCACGCCGTTGCTCGAGCTGGCGGAGACCGCGGAGCGGCCGATCGAGGCGGGCTGCCGCATGGGCGTGTGCGGCGCCGACCCGGTGAGCGTCACGGCGGGCATGGAGAACCTCTCGCCGGTCGGCGCCGACGAGAAGGCGACGCTGGAGCGGCTCGGGCTCGACCCGGCGCTGAACCGGATGGCCTGCTGTGCCCGCGTGCAGGGACCCGTGACCGTCTCGACGACCCCGCGCCGCGACTCCAACGTCGTCGTCACGATCGCCTTCCCGTTCGACCCCGCGGTCGAGCGCGTGGTGGTGGTCGGCAACGGCATCGCCGGCGTCACTGCGGCGGACCACGTGCGCCGCCGGCACCCGGACTGCGCGATCGACGTCGTCGCCGCCGAGCCGCACCCGCTCTACAACCGGATGGGCATCTCGCGGCTGATCTACGGCCGGTCGGCGATGGTCGGCCTGCACCTGCTGCCCGACGCCTGGTACGACGACAACCGCGTCACCTGCTGGCTCAACACGCGGGCCCAGGAGATCGACCGCGAAGCCGGCGAGGTGCTGCTCGGCACCGGCGAGCGGCTGCCGTTCGACCGGCTCATCCTCGCCACCGGCTCGGAGGCGCACGTGCCGGAGATCCCGGGCTTCGGCGGGGCGGGCGGGCCGGGTTCTTTCGTCCTGCGCACGGCGTCGGACGCGCTGGCGATCCGCGAGTACGTCCAGCGCGAGCGCGTCGAGCACGCGGTCGTGGCCGGCGGCGGTCTGCTCGGCCTCGAGGCGGCGTACGCGATCCACAAGCTCGGGCTGCGGACGACGGTGCTCGAGCGCAGCCCATCTCTGCTTCGGCGCCAGCTCGACGCCGCGGCCGGCGCGCTCCTGCGCAGCTACCTCGAGAACCTCGGATCGAGGTCCTCGTCGACGCCCGGACCGCGGCGGACGAGGACGGCGTGGTGGCGCTCGCGGACGGCCGCCGAGTCCACGCCGGCGTGTTCCTCCTCGCCGCCGGCATCGAGCCGGCGGTGGACCTCGCCCGCAGCGCCGGGCTCGACGTCGCGCGCGGCGTGCTGGTCGACGACCACCTGCGCACCTCGGA
>JBKOYW010000159.1:0-25974 GCA_046744275.1 Actinomycetota bacterium | reverse complement strand
GGCCAGCAGCGTGACGCTGATGCCCTTGGCGGCGAGGTCGATGGCGTCCACCGCACGGTGGCAGGAGACGATCGCCAGGGCCTCCTCGTCGTCGCTGGTCGCGATCAGGATCGCCGGAGCGCCGCCGCCGGCCAGCTCGCCGATCGTCCCCTGCGCGACGATCTGCCCGCGGTCGACGATCGCGACGTGGTCGCAGATCCGCTCGACCTCGTCGAGCAGGTGCGAGGACAGCAGGACGGTGCGCCCCTCGGCGACGAAGCCGCGGATCATCGCGCGGATCTCGTGGATACCGGCGGGGTCGAGCCCGTTCGTCGGCTCGTCGAGGATCAGCAGCTCGGGGTCGGCGAGCATGGCGCGCGCGACGCCGAGCCGCTGCCGCATGCCCTGCGAGTAGCGCTTCACGCGCTCGTCGGCCCGTCCCGCCAGACCGGCGCGCTCGAGCGCGCCGTCGATCCGGCCGTGTGCCTCGCGCTCTCGCGCCGCGGCCACGATCCGCAGGTTCTCGCGGCCCGTGAGGTGCGGGTGGAAGCGCGGCTCCTCGACGATCGCGCCGACGCGCGCGAGCGCGAGCGCCCGCTCGTCCGGCACCGGCCGGCCGAGCAGCGCCATCGTGCCCGCGGTCGCGTCCGTCAGCCCGAGCAGCATCCGGATCAGCGTCGTCTTGCCGGCGCCGTTCGGCCCGACGTACCCGAAGGCGGAGCCGCGCGGGACGCGCAGCTCCACGTCGTCGACGGCCAGCCGGCCGCCGAACCGCTTGGTGAGACCGGCGGCCTCGATTGCGTGTGGGGAGTGCATGCCGCGACCGTACGGCGGCCGCGGTCGGGCGCGAGGCGGGTTCGCCTCATGCGCGCGCAGGGTCTTCCCCGCGGCGCCTCGTCCTTAGGGATGAGGCGAGCCGGGGCGCACGAGCCCGGCCTCGTACGCGAGCACCACCGCCTGGACGCGGTCCCGCAGCTCGAGCTTGCGCAGCACGCTGGAGATGTGCGTCTTGACCGTCGTCTCGCTGAGGAACAGGCGCTCGGCGAGCTCGGCGTTCGAGAGCCCGCCGGCGAGCAGCGTGAGGATCTCGAGCTCGCGCTCCGTGAGCCGGGCGAGCTCGGGGGGCGGCGGCTTTGGCTGCGCGCTCGGCAGTGCGTCGGCGAAGTGGTCGAGCAGGCGGCGCGTGACCGTCGGCGCGAGCAGCGCCTCGCCGGCGGCGACCACGCGGACCGCCTCCACGAGCTGCGCCGGCTGCACGTCCTTGAGCAGGAAGCCGCTGGCGCCCGCGCGAATCGCCTCGTAGACGTACTCGTCGAGGTCGAACGTGGTGAGGATGAGCACGCGCGCCCCCGATCCGAGGGCGGCCAGGCGGCGCGTCGCCTCGACCCCGTCGACGTTCGGCATCCGGACGTCCATGAGGATCACGTCGGGGCGTTCGCGCCGCGCCAGGTCGACCGCCTCGCGGCCGTCGGCGGCCTCGCCCACGACCTCGATGTCGTCGCGCGTCTCCAGGATGAGCCGGAAGCCGCTGCGCACGAGTGCCTGGTCGTCGACGAGCAGGACGCGGATGCTCACGGCTCCACCACCGGGAGCCGGGCGCGGACCACGAAGCCCCCGCCGGGCGCGGGGCCGGCGGTCAGGTCGCCGCCGAACAGCGCCGCCCGCTCCTGCATGCCGATGATGCCGTGGCCGGGCGTCGCGGCCGTCGCTGCCTGCCCGTCGTCGGCAACCTCGATCTCCAGCGCGCCGTTGACCCTGCGGACGTCCACGCGCGCCCGCGACGCGCGCGCGTGCTTGAGCGTGTTGGTCAGCGCCTCCTGCACGATCCGGTACGCCGACAGGTCGACGCTCGGCGGCAGCGGGTCCTGCGGCGGCTCGGCGGTCAGCTCGACCTCGAGGCCGGCGGCGCGCACGCGCTCGACCAAGGCGTCGAGGCTCTCCAGGCCCGGCGCGGGGGCGAAGGCGCCGCTCTCGTCGGGCCGCACGCCGGCGAGCAGGCGGCGCAGCTCGGCGAGCGTCTCGCGGCCGGTCGACTCGATCGCCCGCAGCGCCTCGCGCACGTGCGCGGGCCGGCTGTCGAACGCGTCGCCGGCTGCCGCCGCCTGGATCGTCATCACGCTCACGCTGTGGCCGATGATGTCGTGCAGCTCGCGGGCGATCCGCGCCTGCTCCTCCGCGGTGGCGCGGCGGACGTTGGCCTCGCGCTCGGCCTCGAGCCTGGCGGCGCGCTCGCGCCGTGTCCGCAGGTTGTCGCCCAGCAGCCAGACGGCGGCGAACACCGCGTAGATGCCAAGGATCTCCCAGAAGCCGAGCCCACGGTCGCCGAGGTACAGGAGCGGCAGGGCGGCCGCCGTTCCGCCGGCGGCGACCAGCGATCCCGGGCGTCCGACGTGGGCGCCGACCGTGTAGAGCGCGGCCAGCGGGCCCGGGAACGGGAAGTTGTCGTAGGCCAGGTCGGCGGCGATCGCGGCGGCCAGGGTGAGGCCCAGCACCGGGATCGGTACCCGGCGCCGGAGCGCGATGGGCAGCGTCGCGAGTAGGAGGAGGACGACCAGGCCGCCCGGCGTCGGCTGCGGTTCCGGCGCTGCGGGCTCCGGCACGGGCGCGGCCTTGCCGACGGGCACGAGCCCGCTCTCGTCGCCCTGGAGCACCGAGTACGAGTACTGGCCGGGGTCGCGGAACACGACGCGCGCTCGGTAGACGCCGACCGTCCCCGTGGGCCGCGCCGGCGTCGTCGTCCACTCGCCCGTGGTCGTGTTCTGCACGGTCAGCAGCGGCGTGGCCTTCCCGGGGGGAGCCGCCGGGACGCCGTTGCGGAACACGACGATCTGCGCGTTCCAGACGTCGCCGGGCTCGATGTCGCGCGGCGGCGGCGAGAGGTTCCAGTCGTAGCGCGCGACCGGGCCCTCCTGCACTTCGCTGCCGGTGTCCGCCAGCGCGAGCGACGCGACCGCGAGCGCGATCGCGAGCAGGGAGTCCACGACGAGCGCGCGCGGTCGCCGGCCGGCCATCGGGCCAACCCTACGCCGCGCGCCCTCGTGCGCGGGGACGAACCTCATCGTCCGAAAGGAGGGCGGCTACGCGCGCGCCCGCGCGCGGGCGGCCTTGACCCGCGTGGTCTGATCCAGGTCCGCCTTGCGCAGCCGCACGGCCCGCGGGGTGACCTCGACCGCCTCGTCCTCGCGCACGAACTCGAGCGCCTGGTCGAGGCTGAGGCGGCGCGGCGGCACGAGCCGCACGAGCACGTCCGAGGTGGAGGAGCGGATGTTGGTGAGGTGCTTCTCCTTCGTCGCGTTGACGTCGAGGTCCTCGGCGCGGGCGTTCTCGCCCACGATCATGCCCTCGTAGACCTCCTCGCCCGGCTCGACGAACAGCGTTCCCCGCTCCTGCAGGTTGAACAGCGCGAAGCTCGCGACCGTGCCGCGGCGGTCGGCGACCAGCGAGCCGGTGGGTCTGAGTCGCAGCTCGCCGGCCCACGGCTCCCAGCGGTCGAAGACGTGGTGGAGGAGGCCGGTGCCGCGCGTCTCGGTGAGGAACTCGGTGCGGAAGCCGATCAGCCCGCGCGCGGGGACGAGGTAGTCCATCCGCACCCAGCCGGTGCCGTGGTTGACCATCTGCTCCATCCGGCCCTTGCGCAGCGCGAGCAGCTGGGTGACGACGCCGACGTACTCCTCCGGCACGTCGATCGTCATCCGCTCGACGGGCTCGTGGGTCGTGCCGTTCAGGTTGCGCGTGACCACCTGCGGCTTGCCGACGGTCAGCTCGAAGCCCTCGCGCCGCATCAGCTCGACCAGTACGGCGAGCTGGAGCTCGCCGCGGCCCTGCACCTCCCAGGTCTCGGGCCGCTCGGTCTCCAGCACGCGGATCGAGACGTTGCCGATGGTCTCGGCCTCGAGTCGGTCCCTGATCTGGCGGGCGGTGAGCTTCTCGCCGTCCCGGCCGGCGAGCGGCGACGTGTTCTGGCCGACGGTGACCGACAGCGACGGCTCGTCGACCGTGATGACCGGCAGCGGGCGCGGGTCCTCGGGGTCGGCCAGCGTCTCGCCGATCGTCACGTCCGGCAGGCCGGCGACGGCGATGATCTCGCCAGGCCCGGCCTCGTCGGCAGGGACCCGTTCGAGCGCGTCGGTGACGTACAGCTCGGCGATCTTGGCCTGGCTGATCGTGCCGTCGGCGCGGCACCAGCCGACGGTCTGGCCTCGCTTCATCGTGCCGTGGCGGATCCGGCAGATCGCGAGCCGGCCGAGGTAGGGGCTCGCGTCCAGGTTGGTCACGTGCGCCTGCAGCGGGTGGTCGGGGTCGTGCTCAAGGGCCGGAACGTGCTCCACGAGCAGGTCCATCAGCGGCGCGAGGTCGGTGCCGGTCTCGCCTTCGGTGAGCGAGGCCCAGCCGGCCCTCGCGTTCGTGTAGACGATCGGGAACTCGATCTGGTCCTCGGCCGCGTCGAGGTCGATGAACAGCTCGTAGACCTCGTCGACCACCTCGGCGATGCGGGCGTCCGGCCGGTCGACCTTGTTGACGACGAGGATCACCGGCAGCCGGCCCTCGAGCGCCTTGCGCAGCACGAAGCGCGTCTGCGGCAGCGGGCCCTCCGACGCGTCGACCAGCAGCAGCACGCCGTCGACCATCGTCAGGCCACGCTCGACTTCGCCGCCGAAGTCGGCGTGGCCCGGGGTGTCGACGATGTTGAGCTTGGTCGCGCCGTACTGCACGGCCGTGTTCTTGGCCAGGATCGTGATGCCCTTCTCGCGCTCGAGGTCCATCGAGTCCATCACGCGATCGGCCACGTCCTCGTTGGCGCGGAAGGCGCCGGACTGCCACAGCATGGCGTCGACGAGCGTCGTCTTGCCGTGGTCGACGTGGGCGATGATCGCGACGTTGCGGAGGTCCTCTCGGCGCTGCATTGCGGGGACGAGGCTAGAGCAGTGCCTCACCCGCGGCAGCCCCGGGCGGCGCGATCTCGTCGATTCGCGCAAGGGTGTTCTCGTCGAGGGTGACGTCCGCGGCGGCGAGGTTCTCGTCGAGGTGGTCGGGGGTGCGGGTGCCGGGGATCGGCACGACGTCCTGGTGGACGAGCCAGGCCAGGGCGAGCTGGGCGGGGGTGATTCCTCGGTCGTCGGCGAGGCCGCGGAGGGGCGCGAAGCGATCGCGGTTGGCCGCGAGGTTGCTGTCGCTGAATCGCGGGTGGTTCGTGCGGAAGTCGTTCGCGTCGATGCGGTCGGCTCCCGCGAAGAAACCGGCGCCGAGCGGCGACCAGGCGACGAAGCCGACGTTCAGCTCCCGGAGGGCGGGGAGCAGCTCGCGCTCGGGGTCGCGGGTCCAGAGCGAGTACTCGGCCTGGACGCCGGCGATCGGGTGGACCTGGTGGGCCGCGAGGACCTGCTCGGCGGTCACGTTGGACACGCCGAGGTGGCGGACCTTGCCCTGGGCCACCAGCTCGGCCATCGCGCCGACGCTCTCCTCGATCGGGACCGTGGGGTCGGGGAAGTGCAGGTACCAGAGGTCGATCGCGTCTGTTCCGAGCCGCTTCAGGCTCGCCTCGGCGGCGGCGCGGGCGCGCTCGGGCCGGGCGTCGATCCAGATGTCCTGGGCGTGGTGGTGCTCGACCCGGTGGGCGTGCTGGGCCGGGCCGGGGACGATGCCCCACTTGGTCGCGATCTGGACCTCGTCGCGGCGGCCGGCGATCGCGCGGCCGACAAGCCGCTCGTTGTGGCCGTCGGCGCCGTACGCGTCGGCGGTGTCGAGGAGCGTGGCGCCCGCCTCGATCGCGTGCCGGAGGGTGTTGAGCGAGCGGTCGTCGTCGGCGGCGCCGTACATGCCGTCGACGAGGACCATCGCGCCGTAGCCGATTGCGGAGGTGGTGAGACCGTCGGTGCCGAGGGTGCGTGTCTTCATGCCCGTGATCGTCACCCCCGCCGGCGCGACCGGCCACAGGTCATGTGCCGCCCCAGCCATCGGTTTCGCCGATAGCCTCGAGTCGTGGCCGAGATCCGGCAGCTGCGCTACTTCGTCGCCGTGGCCGACCGCGGCAGCGTCTCGCAGGCCGCGCTCGACCTGCACCTCTCCCAGTCGGCGCTCAGCGAGGCGTTGCGCAAGCTCGAGGTCGAATTGGGCGTCGAGCTGCTCGAGCGCTCGAGTCGCGGGGTCGAGCTCACGCCCTCCGGCACGGCCCTGCTCGCCGAGGCCGGCCCTGCGATCGAGCGTTTCGACGCCGCGCTCGAGGCCGGGCGGCGGGCTGCGCGGGGCCAGACGGGACGGCTGCGGGTGGGGTTCGAGGCGGCCGGGGCGGGGAGGCTGTCGACGCAGGCGCGCGCACGCTTCCTGGCGCGGTTTCCGCACGTGCGCGTCGAGCCGCGGCGGTTCGAGTGGGGCGGCGAGGTCGCCGCGCTGCGCGAGGGCGAGTGCGACGTCGCGTTCGTCTGGCTCCCGGCCGACCTCACCGGGCTGCGCTCCGAGCTGGTCGCGTCCGAGCCGCGGTACGCGGGGTTGGCGGCCGGCCATCGGCTCGCCGCGTGCGATCGGCTGTCCGTCCTCGATCTCAACGACGAGCCGATCATGTGGACCCGCCGCGCCCCGCGCTACTGGGTCGACTGGTGGGCGGTCAACCCGCGGCCGGACGGCAGCGAGCCACGGTGGGGGCCGGAGAACGACAACGTGGAGGAGATGCTCGAGCAGGTCGCCGACGGCTCCGCCTACTGCATCGTCCCGGCGTCGATGACCGAGTACTACGGCCGCCCCGACCTCGCCTGGATCCCAATCGGAGACATCGACCCACTCCGAATAGCCCTCGCCTGGCGCGAGCGCGACACCTCACCGCTCGTAGCAGCATTCGCCACCGTCGTGCGAGAGCTCACAACGCCCTAAGGGGGGTCAGACCCCGCTCGGGGTCAGACCCCAACTCACGCTCACCGCACGAAAGAGGGGACAGAGCGATTTGCTCCAACCCCCGCGCGATGCGAATTCCCGCGACCGCGCACCACTCAAGGGGGTCAGACCCTGTGCAGGGTCAGACCCCCCAGTGGGGGGCGAGGTTTGTGTGCTGGCGGCTAGAAGGGCCATGGCGCGTAAGCCTCGTGAGGAGGTTGCCGGTGGCATCCACCACGTGTACGCCCGTGGGAACGCCAAGCAGGCGATCTATGTCGACGATGTCGACCGGGAGCGGTATCTGGTGCTGCTCGGGAAGACGGTGGTGCGGCAGCGCTGGCGGTGTCTCGCCTACTGCCTGATGGACAACCACGTGCACCTGCTCCTCGAGACGCCCGCGCCGAACCTGGGCAACGGGATCCAGTGGCTGCATGGCCTGTATGCCCATGCGTTCAATAGCCGGTACAGCCGGTCCGGCCACGTCTTTCAAGGTCGCTTCGGTGCCATCCGCGTGAAGAGCGACGCGCAACTGCTGATGGTCGTCCGCTACATCGCTCGCAACCCCGTCGAGGGAGGACTGTGCGGCGAGCCGGACGAGTGGCCGTGGAGCAGCCACGTGACCGCCCTCAAACAGCCCGGACCAGCGTGGCTGGACACGGCTCGCCTGCTGGATTTCTTCGGTACCCGCGGCGGCGAGTCGCTCCGCCGCTACGCAGACTTCGTCGCGCTCAGATGACCCGCTCCTCCCGCGTCAGCAACCGCACGCGCCCCGCCGCGTGGCGCGCCACGTCGTCGCCCGCGGCTCGGCCCGCCTCGCTGGCGAACGCCTCGTTGAAGGCATCCTCGTCGTCGAAGTAGAGCTCGGTCACCGCGTGGTAGGGCAGGTCGGGGTCGTCCTGCTCCACGACGCTGACGTGGTACTCGCGCAGGCCCGGCAGCTCCTTGCCCATCGGCGCGTGCTTCTCGAACACCCACTCCCGGAATTCGTCCAGCGACAGGTCCTCACGGCGCTTGATCAGCGAGAACACCTTCAGCACTAGGCCTCCTTCGACTCGAGCGCCCGCAGCACCTTCTCGGGCGTGATCGGCAGGTCGGTGATCTGGACGCCGATCGCGTCGGTGACCGCGTTGGCGATCGCCGGGATCGGCGGGTTGGCGGTCATCTCTCCCACGCCCTTCATGCCGTACGGACCGTTGGACGACGGCATCTCCAGGACCACCGCCTCGATCTCCGGCAGATCCAAGGGCCCGGGCATGAGGTATGTGTTGAAGTCGCCCGGCGGGTGGTCGACCGACGGGTAGTACGGCGCCGTCGTCTCGTACAGCGCGTGCGACATGCCCATCCACGCGCCGCCGCGGATCTGACCCTGCACCAAAGCCGGGTTGATCGCCATCCCGATCTCGTACGCGCTCGACAGCTTCAGCACGCGCACGTGACCGGTCTCGGTGTCGACCTCGACGTCGGCCACCGTGCACGCGTGCGCCTCGGTCGAGTCGGGATCCATCTCGCCCGTCTCGGGCACGACCTCGCTCTTGGGCTTCATGTACATCCCGCGCCCGGAGATCGTCTTGCCGTGCTTGAAGTGCGCCGCCAGAGCGACGTCCATCACCGTCATCGAGGAGCCGGGCGAGCCGATGACGCGCACGTTGCCCTCGCCGTCGGTCTCCAGATCATCAGGAGACGCCTCCATCTCCTCCGCGGCGACCTCCAACAGCACGCGCTTGGCCTCGTCGGCCGCGCGCATGATCGCGTTGCCGGCGCGGTGCGTGGCACGCGAGGCGAACGTGCCCATGCAGTGCGGGCCGGTGTCGGTGTCGCCGGTGTCGACGCGCACGGTCTCGAACGGCACGCCCAGCGCCTCGGCGCCGATCTGGGCCAGCACCGTCTTCAGGCCCTGGCCGAGGTCGACGCTCGACAAGGTGATGACGAAGTTGCCGACCGTGGTGGCATGGACCAGCGCCTGGGTGGGGTCGCCGCCCAGGTTCATGCCGGTCGGGTAGTTGACCGCCGCGATGCCGCGTCCGTAGAGCTTCATGACGGCAGCTCCACGCCCACCAGCTCCGCCGCCGCCCGGATGGTCTCGACGAGCGTCGCGTCCTCGACGATCTTGCGGTACGGCCGCTCGTCCCCGTCGCGATAGGCGTTCTTCAAGCGCAGCGCCCAGGGATCGACCCCGATCGTCCGCGAGATGCGGTCCATCTGCATCTCGGTCGCGAACGACGCCTCGGTGACGCCGAACCCTCGGAACGCGCTCGCCGGCTGGCGGTTCGTGTACACGCAGTGCACGTCGATCGAGACGTTGGGGATCGTGTACGGACCGCACACGTTGGCCGCGTGCTTGGTCGCGCCGTACGGCGAATGCCTCGAATACGCGCCCGCGTCGTGCCAGGTGGTGACCTCGCGAGAGACGATCCGGCCGTCGTTCATCACGCCGTCGACGATCCGGATGCGGTTCCCCGACCGGGTCGAGGACACGCGCATCTCCTCCTCGCGCGTGTAGACGTAGCGCACCGGCCGGCCCGTCTTCATCGCCGCCAGGCACGCGATCGGCTCGGTGATGACGTCGACCTTGCCGCCGAACCCGCCCCCGACCGTGCCGCCGATGAAGTGCAGCCGTGAAGGCTCGATCTGCAGGATGATCGCCGTGTTATCGAGCGAGAAGTAGAGCGCCTGCGTGTTGGTGTGGACCGTGATCCGCCCGTCGGCCTCGGGCTTGGCGATGCAACCGGTCGTCTCGGTCGGCGCGTGCTCGGTCGGGCTGTTCTGGTAGGTGCCCTCGATCACGTGGTCGGCCGACGCACGCGCTGCCGCCGCATCCCCGTACCGGATCCGCCGGCAGTGGTGGCCCTCGTACCAGAAGTGGTTCTGGCCCCAGTGCGTGACGATCGGGGCGCCGGGCTTCAGCGCCTCCTCGACGTCGAACACCGCGGGCAGCTCCTCGAGATCCAGCTTGACCCGCTTGACCGCCTCCACCGCGGCCTCCTCGGTCTCGGCCACGATGGCCGCGATCTGCTCGCCGCGGTACCGGACGCGCTCCGAGGCGAGGACCTGCTCCTCGTCCGGCTCGACCCCGATCAGGCAGAGGATCGTGTAGACGTTCTTGGGGACATCCGCAGCGGTCAAAGCGGTGACGAAGCCGGGGACCTTCTCGGCCTCGCTGAAGTCGATCCCCTTGATCCGCGCGTGCACCAGCGGGTTGCGGACCATCTTGAGGTGGAGCATCCCGGGGTAGCGGACGTCGTCGACGTACTCGGTGGTGCCGGTGACGTGGCCCATCCCGTCACGGCGCTCGACCTCGCGCCCGATGACGTGGAACGGCTGCTGGCTCATGGTGCTCATGCCGCCGCCTCCGCAATGGCGTCGATGATCGACTCGTAGCCCGTGCAGCGGCAGACGTTGCCGGCGATCGCCTCGGCGATCTCCTCGCGCGTCGGCGACGGGTTGCGGTCGAGCAGCGACCGCGCCGCCATCAGCATCCCGGGCGCGCAGTAGCCGCACTGGACGGCGAACCGCTCGTGGAAGATCCGCTGCAGGGGATCGTTCCCTTCCCAGCCCTCGAGCGTGGTCACGCTCCGGCCCCGGACGTTGGCGACGGGGAGCAGGCAGGAGAGCACCGGCTCGCCGTCGACCAGCACCGTGCAGCTGCCGCAGCCGCCCTGGCGGCAGCCGACCTTCGTCGCCTTCAGCTGCAGTTGCTCGCGCAGGACATGGTTGAGCGAGGCGATCGGCCCGGCCATGACCTCGGTCGGCCGGCCGTTGAGCTCGAACTCGAAGATCTCAGACGGCATGGCTCGCCTCCAGTGCGCGGCGCACGAACAGCGCGGTCATCCGCCGCCGGTACCAGGCGCTGGCGATCGCGTCGGTCGGCGGGTCGACCTCCTCGGCGGCCGCCGCTCCCCCCGCCGCAGGGTCGTCTACGGCCGCCTCGGCGCCAGGCGACCGCACCGGATGCGGCGCGACGCCGCCCAGCGCCACGCGGCCACTGCTCACCGCCACGCACACCACGGCGGGCGAGTTCGCCGCCCGGCGCGCCCAGCGGACGAACACACTCGCGGGGTCGTCGTCGAACGCGACGCCGACGATGATCTCCTCGCCCGGCCGGAACGACGACCACAGCTCGTCGATCGGGATCGTCCGGCCGCTCAGCCGCACCTCCGCGCCGAGCGCGAGCAGCGCCACGCCGACGTCTCCGTACGGCGCGCCGGCCAGCAGGTTGCCGCCGATCGTGGCCATGTTGCGCAGTGCCGGCCCGCCGACCGCTCGGGCCGCCTCGGCCAGCGCCGGCACGCCGTCCAGCGATGCCACGGCGGCGAGCGGGACCATCGCGCCGACGACGGTGCGTCCGCCCGACCGCTTGATCCCGGCGAGTCCGGCCCGGGCGAGGCCGACGACCCGTGAAGCGTCGAGCGCGCCGGCGTGCACGGCGGGCATCACGGTCGTCCCGCCGCCCATCACCGCCACGCCGGACGCCAGCTCCGCGACCGCCTTCTCGGCGGAGTCGGGGAGCAGGTACTCGGTGATCATTCCTCCTCCTCGATCAGGGCGAACATACGCCCAGGGGAACCTTCCGCCCCGCGAATCGGGACGAAGCCTGCGAAGAACGGCACGCGGACGCCGACCGGCAGCTGCGAGAGCCCGGTGAGCTGCTGGATCAGGATCGCGCCGCGGTCGAGGATCGCCTTGTGGACCACGAAGTCCTCGGACGTGAAGTCGGGCTCGCGCGCCGAGCGCTCGCTGAAGCAGTCGAAGCCGACCACCTTGGCGCCCTGGTCGACGAGCCACCCCGCCGCCTCGGGCTCGCAGTACGGCGAGCGCATGTAGTAGTCGGGGAACCGGCCCCACGCCTTCTCCGTCCAGTCGGTGCGGCAGAGCGCGACGTCACCGGAACGGATCTCCGGAGCGTGCTCCTTGAGCAGCGCCACCGTGATCGGCTCGTCCTCGCCGAGGAACGTGAGGTCGATGACGATCGCCTGCCCGCACGTGCGGTCGAGCGCGACGTCGGCCGCGGTCTCGCCGTCGGCGGCGCAGTGGCGGCCGAAGTCGACGTGCGAGCCGGTGTGCAGCAGCATGTTGATCTCGCTCGCCTGCCAGAACCCCGGGCCCCGATGGTGCGAAGTGAGCTCGAGCCGCTTGTTCACGGACGGCGGGCTCAGCGTGTCCTCGCCGATCTTCAGCGTGAGGTCGACGATCCGCGTCATCACTGCCCCTCCAGCGCGTTGCGTTCGACATTGTCGAGGTGGCGGAGCATGGCGGCCGACGCCTTGTCGGCGTCGCGGGCGCGCAGCGCCTTGACGATCGCCCGGTGGTCCTTGACCGTCTGCTCCTGCACGGCGCGGCGCGATCCGGTGCGGCGGCGGCTGGCCAGCCCGAGCGCGCGGATCGACTCCATGAAGCGGCCGAGGATCGCGTTGCCGGCCGCCTCGCGGATCGCATCGTGGAGCTCGAGGTCGGTCTCCATGAACGCCTCCGCGTCGCCGATGGCCGCGCGGGCGCGGGAGATGCACGCGTCGAGGCGCTCGACCGTGTCGTCGCCGATCCGGCCTGCGGCGAGCGCCGCCATCGCCGGCTCGATCACCTTGCGCGCCTCGAACAGCTGGTCGGACGCCTGCTCGGACAGCGAGAGGACGAAGCTCAGCGGGCGCACGAGCAGCTCGGGTTCGAGCGAGGACACGTACGTGCCGGTCCCGTGGCGCATGTCGGTGACGCCCAGCACGGTCAGCGCGCGCAGCGCCTCGCGCAGCGACGAGCGGCTCACGCCCATCGAGGCGGCCAGCTCGCGCTCGGCCGGCAGCCGGTCGCCTGGGCCGAGATGGCGCTGCTGGATCAGGTCGAGCAGACGCGAGACGATCTGCTGCGGCACCGCCTCCCTCGTGACGGTTCCGAACGCTGGTGGTCCGACCACCCGTCCACCGTACCTCTGCTGTCAAGCGCCATGGCAGGCGCCTAGTGCTCGCCGCGGCCGTGACGTACGGTCTGCTCGTGATCGCTTGCCGCGCGCCGGTGATCGTCCACCTCGGCCTCGGCGCCTTCCACCGCGCGCATCAGGCGCTCTACACCGAGGACGCGGGCGAGTGGAAGATCTGCGGCGTCGCGCGGCGGCGCCGCACGGTCGCCGACGCGCTGCGCGCGAACGGCTGGCGGTACACGGTCGTCTCGCGCGGGCCGCACCGAGACGACTCGCGCGAGGTCGGCGTGATCCGCGACGCGATCGTCGCGGCCGACGACCCCGACGCGGTCGTGGCGCGGATCGCCTCGCCGTCGACGCACGTGGTGACGCTGACGATCACCGAGGGCGGCTACGAGCCGGGCGGCCTGCTCGACCTGCTCACCAGCGGGATCGCCGCCCGCGACGGTGCGCCGCTCACCGTCCTCTCGTGCGACAACGTGCCCCGCAACGGCGAGGTGCTCCGCCGGATCGTCGGCGACGCCGAGGGCGTCGCGTTCCCGTGCACGATGGTCGACCGCATCGTGCCGACGCCCGAGGATCCGCTGACCGTTGTCGCCGAGCCGTTCTCGCAGTGGGTGATCGAGGACGTGTTCGCCGGCCCGCGGCCGGCCTGGGAGCGCGCGGGCGCGCAGCTCGTGCCCGACACGCGGCCGTACGAGACGCTGAAGCTCCGCCTGCTCAACGGCGCCCACTCCGCGCTCGCCGCGCTCGGCCTGCCGAAGGGCCACCAGACGGTCGCCGAGGCGATTGCCGACCCCGAGCTCGAGGCGCTCGTCCGGCGGCTGTTGGCCGAGGAGCTGGTCCCGACCGTGCCGCCCGAGCTCGACCCCGAGGCATACGTCGAGACGACGCTCGAGCGCTTCCGCAACCCGCGGATCGAGCACCGGCTCGAGCAGATCGCGACCGGGGCCGAGCACAAGATCGCACAGCGGCTGCTCCCCGCCGCCGAGGAGCTGCGCGCGGCCGGCCGCGAGCCGGTCCTGATCGAGCGAGTGGTGGCTAGCGCGCTCCGAGCGCCTCGCTGACCGCCTGCGCGGCGGCGACCACGCGCGGGCCGAGCGCGATCGCGTCGTCGAGCGACACGTCGACGGTCAGAGCGGACACGGAGATCGCGTGGGTCGGCGCGCCGGTGTGGTCGCGCACCGAGCTGCCGACGCGGCGGATGTTGCGCTCGTTCTCCTCGTCGTCGATCGCGAAGCCCCGCTCGCGCACGTGCTCCAATTCCGAGTGGATCGCGTCGAGCGAGACCAGCGTCTGCGGCGTGCGGTGCACGAGCGGCCGAGGATCTCGCCCGCCTGCTCGGGCGGCATGGCGGCGAGCATCGACTTGCCGATCGCCGTGCAGTGCAGCGGGATCCGGCCGCCGACGCGCGGGGCGCGCGCCATCGAGCGCGTCGAGCACGCTGAGCGTCTTCTCGGTCGCGTCCATCGTCAGGCCGCCGTGATGCCCCCGTCGACCACGAGCTGGCTGCCGGTGGCGAACGCCGCCCGGTCGGAGGCCAGGTACGCGACCGCCTCGGCGACCTCCTCGGTCGTGCCGAGCCGCCCGAGCGGCTGGCGGGCGACGAGCGCGTCGCGGGACTCGCCGAGCTCGTCGACCACCCGGTCGATCCAGGGCGAGTCGATCGTGCCCGGGCACACGCAGTTCACGCGCACGCCGTCCTTCACGTGGTCGACGGCGAGCGCGCGCGTGAATGCGATCACCGCGCCCTTGGACGCGCCGTACGCCGCGCGGTTCGGCACGCCGACCATGCCGGCGACCGAGGCGACGTTGACGATCGCCGCGCCCGGGCGCATCCGCGGCAGCGCGTGCTTGCAGGTCAGGAACGTCCCGCGGACGTTCACCGCGAACGCCTGCTCCCACTCGTCCAGCGAGATGTCGGGCGTCGGCGCGGTGGTTGCGAGGACGCCGGCCGAGTTGACGAGGATGTGCAGCTCCGGGCCGACGGCCTCGAACAGCGCCCGCACCGAGTCCTCGTCGGACACGTCGGTCCGGATGAAGCGGCCGACCTCGTGGCTCTCGCTGCGGTTGGCCACGACCACGTCCGCGCCGCCGGCCGCCAACCGGCGCGCCACCGCGCGGCCGATGCCCGATCCTCCACCCGTGACGACCGCGATCCGCCCTTCGAACTCTCGTTCCATCACCCGGAACATGATTCCAGCGGGCAACTCCGACCCCGTTGGTAGGATTACCGCGTGATCTTCACCACGAAGGCGGAATACGGGGTCCGCCTGCTCATCCAGCTCGGGCTCCAGGGCGGCGGCTCGCCGGTCTCGCTGAAGGCGGTGGCCGACGCCGAGAACCTCCCGCTCGCCTACCTGGAGCGCATCGCGGCCCTGCTCAAGAAGGCCGAGCTCGTCGAGGCCACCCGCGGCGCGCACGGAGGCTACGTGCTCGCCCGCCCCGCCGAGGAGATCACCATGGACGCAGTCGTGCTCGCGCTCGAGGGCGCGATCGCACCGATGGACTGCTTCATCGACGACCGCGAGTCGCGC
The DNA here is from genome assembly GCA_046744275.1 of Actinomycetota bacterium. GTDB lineage: Bacteria > Actinomycetota > Thermoleophilia > Solirubrobacterales > Solirubrobacteraceae > DASSUW01. The sequence continues at coordinate 10,689 of JBKOYW010000159.1, read as the reverse complement.
GTGCTGTGCTCCCACATCGCCGACGGCGAGCACTGCGCGACCAAGCTGCTGTGGACGCGCGTGCAGATGGGCGTGATCCGGTCCCTGCAACGCACCACGCTCGCCGAGCTCGTCGACTTCGCCTCACGAACTGAGAAGACCCTGGAGATTCATGGCTGACCTCGAGATCAAGAACCTTCACGTCTCCGCCGGGGACAAGCAGATCCTCAAGGGCGTGGACCTGCACGTCCGCTCCGGCGAGTTCCACGCGTTGATGGGCCCGAACGGATCCGGCAAGTCGACGCTGGCGAACGCCGTGATGGGTCATCCCAACTTCGAGGTGACCGAGGGCCAGATCCTCTTCAACGGCGAGGACATCACGGAGGCCGATCCGGACGAGCGCGCCCGCGCCGGCCTGTTCATGGCCTTCCAGTACCCCGTCGCGATCCCGGGCGTGACCGTCGCCAAGTATCTGCGCATGGTCATGAACGCGCGCCGCGAGGCGCTCGGCGAGCCGGAGATCTCGCTCAAGGACTTCCGCAAGACGGTCGAGGCGGCGATGGAGCTGACACGCGTCCCGCGCGACTTCTCCAACCGCTACCTCAACGACGGCTTCTCCGGCGGCGAGAAGAAGCGGATGGAGATCCTCCAGCTCGCGCTGCTCAACCCCAGCCTCGCCGTGCTCGACGAGACCGACTCGGGGCTCGACATCGACGCGCTCAACACGGTCGCCAAGGGCGTCAACACCGTCGCCGAGGGCTCCGACATGGGCGTGCTGATCATCACCCACTACCAGCGGATCCTGCACATGGTGAAGCCGCAGTTCGTGCACATCATGTTCGACGGGCGGATCGTCAAGGAGGGCGGTCCGGAGCTCGTGGATCAGCTCGAGAAGCGCGGCTACGGCTGGATCCGCGACGAGGTGGCGGCAGCGGCATGAGCCTCGCGGTCCCGCCCGCGACCGAGTTCCCGGTCCTCGCGCAGGAGGGCCTGGTCTACCTCGACTCGGCCGCCACGTCGCAGACGCCGCGGCCCGTGATCGAGGCGATGGACCGCTACTACAACGAGTACCGAGCGAGCATCCACCGCGGCGTCTACCCGCTCGCCGCGGAGGCGACCGAGGCCTACGAGGTGGCGCGCGAGAAGGTCGCCGCCTTCGCGGGCTCGACCCCCGGCGAGACCATCTTCACGCGCAACGGGACCGAGTCGATCAACCTCGTCGCCTACTCGTGGGGCCGCGCCAACATCGGTCCCGACGACCTCGTGGTACTCACCCAGATGGAGCACCACTCCAACATCGTCCCGTGGCAGCTGCTCGGCTGCCGGCTCGAGTGGGTCGGGATCGACGACGACGGCCTGCTCGACCTCGACGCGCTCGACGCCGCGCTCGCCCGCGGCCCCAAGCTCGTCGCCGTAACCCATGTCTCGAACGTGCTCGGCACCGTCAACCCGATCGCCGAGATCACGCGCCGCGCGCACGACGCCGGGGCGGTCGTGGTCGTCGACGGCATGCAGGCCGTCCCGCACATGCCCGTCGACGTGGCCGCGCTCGACGTCGACTTCTACGCCTGGACCGGTCACAAGGCCTACGGGCCGACCGGGATCGGGGTGCTCCACGGCCGCCGCGAGCTGCTCGAGGAGATGCCGCCGTTCCTCGGCGGCGGGCACATGATCGCCCGCGTCACCGAGGAGGGCTCCACGTGGGCCGAGCCGCCCCAGAAGTTCGAGGCGGGCACGATGATGGTCGCCGAGGCGATCGGACTCGGGGCAGCGACCGACTTCCTGTCCGGTATCGGCATGGACGCGGTGTGGGAGCACTCGCGCGACGTCGTCGGCTACGCCGTCGACCGGCTGCGCGAGGTCCCCGGTCTCACCCTCTTCGGGCCCGGCATCGAGCAGCGCGGCAGCGTCGCCGCGTTCGCGTTCGACGGCGTGCACCCGCACGACGTCGCCGAGATCCTCGGGCGCGAGGGCGTCTGCGTGCGCGCCGGCCATGCCTGCGCGCAGCCGCTGATGCGCCGGCTCGGCGTGTCGGCCACGACGCGCGCGTCGTTCGCGGTGCACTCCACGCGCGAGGAGGTCGACCGCCTGATCGACGCCCTCGGTACCGTGCGGGACGTATTCGCCTGATGGACGACCTCTACCGCGAGAACATCCTCCAGCACTACAAGCACCCGCATCACTGGGGTGAGCTGGAGAACCCGGACCTGGAGGCCGACGACCTCAACCCGCTGTGCGGCGACGAGCTGAAGGTGCAGCTCAAGGTCGACGGCGACGGGAAGATCGAGGACGTCCGCTTCTCAGGCCATGGCTGCGCGATCTCGCAGGCATCGGCGTCGATGGCCTCCGACGAGGTCGTCGGCATGCCGATCGACGAGCTGCTCAAGCTCGATCGCAGCTTCGTGCTCGACCTCCTGGGGATCGACATCTCCGCCACGCGCATGAAGTGCGCGCTGCTCTCGCTCAAGGTGCTCAAGAGCGCGTCGCTCGGACACGCCGCGGCATGGGAGACTGATACTCCGCCGAACGCGGCGGAGAGCGACGAAGCCGCTTAGTCAGTCATCACGGAGAGGGGTCGCGATGTGCCTTCCGGGGACGGTCGAGAAGGTTCGTGAGAGCCAGCCCACGGTCACGCGCCGGACGGTGCTGGCGGGAGGCGGAGCCGCGGCGCTCGCCGCGCTGATGCCGGGGGAGGCGCTCGCGCACAAGCGCAAGCGCCACAAGCTGCGGGGCAAGGTGGTGGACCTGACGCACGCGTTCACCGCCGGCTTCCCGGTCTACACCGGGGCCTCGCCCACGCGGCGCACGCTCAAGAACTACGTGCCGGACGGCTTCTACTCGCAGGAGTGGACGTTCGGCGAGCACTCGGGCACGCACCTCGACGTGCCGGCGCACTTCGTCCCGAACGGCCGCCTCGTGACCGCGCTCACGACCCGCGAGCTGATCCTGCCGATCGTGGTGATCGACATCTCCGCGCGCGCCGCGAACGACCCGGACGCGGTCGTGGAGCCCGACGACCTCAGGCGCTTCGAGAAGCGCCACGGCCGCATCCCGAAGGGCTCGCTCGTCGCGATGGACTCCGGATGGGCGGCGAAGGTCTCCGACCCCGACGCTTTCAAGGGCGGGCCCTCTGGCGCGTACCACTTCCCCGGCTTCGGGGAGGACGCGATCGATTTCCTGATCGAGCGGCGCCGGGCAGCGGCGATCGGTGTCGACACGATGAGCCTCGACCCCGGCAACTCGACGACGTTCCCCGTCCACAACAAATGGCTCGCGGAGGACAAGTACGGGGTCGAGAACCTCGCGAACCTCGACAAGGTGCCGGCACACGGGGCTACGGCCGTCGTCGGCGTGATCCCGTGGGAGCAGGGCTCGGGCGGCCCGGCGCGCGTGTTCGCCACCTACTGAAGGAGGAGCTAGCGGACCGCCTCGACAGCGAGAGTTGGTCCCACCGCTGAGTCGGCGGGCGCGTTCTGGCGCCGCGACAGGGCCAGGAAGGGCAGCGCCAGCGCCGAGATCCCGGCGCCCATCAGATAGGACGGCGCGTAGCCCCACACGTCGGCGGCGCGGCCGAGGACCGGCTGCACCCAGACGCCCCCGCTCGACGCCACCAGCGAGTCGAACGAGAGGATCGTCGCCCGCTGCTGCGACGGGATCAGCCCGTTCATGTAGGCCTGCCGGATCGGCATCGTGGCCGCGAACAGCAGTCCCCACACGACGATCAGCCCGATCACGACCCAGAAGCTCTCGATCGCCCCGATCAGCAGCAGGGCCAGCGAGCTGAGCGCCGCCGCGGCGATCAGCGCCGAGGTGCGGCGCTGGAACAGGCGGCGGATCCGCGGGGCGGAGATGCCGCCGAGGATCTGCGCGCCGGCCACGATCGCCGCCACCAGGCCGGCGATCTGGTACGCCTCCGGATCGCCGTAGAGCTCGAGCAGGTAAGGCTGGAGCGCGTAGAAGCCATAGACCCCGACGCCGCCGGTGAACAGCGCCTCCACCATCAGCCACTTGACGGCCGGGACGCGCCAGCCGTACTCGATCGAGGCCGACGCGATCTTGCGCATCTCGGCGAGCGGATGGCCGCCCTTCTGGGGCGTGAAGCCGACGTCGTGCATCAGCGCGAACGCGACCGCGAACATCACGACGAGCACGACGCCGCGCAGCACGAACGGCACGCCGAGCGTGGTCTGCTGGGCGATGAAGCCGCCCGCCACCGAGCCGGTCAGCATCGCCACGCCCGAGACCACCTGGCCGCGCCCGAACACCGTCTCCAGCTCGCCGGTGAAGCCGGTCGCGCGCAGCGCGTCGACCAGCCACGCCTCGACGGCGCCGGAGAAGAACGTGAAGCCGAGGCCGAGCAGCATCGACGCGATCGCCCACAGCCAGAACGCCGCCTCGACCTGCCACAGCAGCACGTAGAACAGCGTCGAGGCGGCCAGCGTCACCGTGCCGAGCAGGTACGACGCCCGGCGGCCGACCGTGTCGGCGACGATCCCGGTCGGCACCTCGAACACCACCATCCCGGCCGTGAAGAAGGCATTCGCCGCGAACGCCTCGAGGTTCGTGAGCCCGGCGTCGAGCAGGAAGATCGTGTTGATGCCCCAGATAAACGACGCCGCCAGCGTGTTCCCGAGCATGAGCAGCAGGTAGGTGCGCTGGATCGACCGGGGCGTCGGCACGTGGGGAGCGATGAGTTCGGGACGAGGGGGAGGTCTAAGAGAACAGCAGATCATGTCGAATCGCCTCGTCCACCTCGAGCTCCACACCGCCGACCGCTCCCGCGCGCTGGCGTTCTACGCGCAGCTGTGCGGATGGCGGCCGGAGCAGATCCACGCCGGGCGCAGCACGTACACCGCGCTCGAGCTGGGCGGGGGCGAGGTCGGCGGCGGCGTCGTCGAGTGCGGCGCGGAGCGGTCGCTGTGGCTGCCGTACGTCGCCGTCGACGACGTCTCCCGGGCCACCGAGCGGGCCCGCGAGCTGGGCGCCTCGGTGCTGCTCGAGCCGCGCGAGGGCCCGGCCGGATGGCGCAGCGTAGTGAGCGAGCCGGCCGGCGCCGAGCTCGCGTTCTGGCAGCCGAAGCGGTGAAGCCGCGGTGAAGCCGCGGAGGACTCCGCAGCGCGGCGTCCTAGTGTGGAAGGGGATGGCATACGTCGATCTGCACTGCCACCTGCTCCCGGGCCTCGACGACGGCGCGGCCGCGATGGCCGCCACGCTCACCCACGCGCGGCGGCTCGAGGCCGCCGGCGTGCACGACGTCGCGTGCACCCCGCACATCAAGCGCTCCGACTTCCCGCACGTCGACATCGCGGGCCTGGCGGGCCGGCGGGAGGAGGTCCAGCGCGCGATCGACGCCCACGGCATCAACGTGCGGCTGCACGGCGGCGGCGAGCTCGCGCACGAGGAGGCGCTCGTGCTCGACCCGGCCGACCTCGAACGGATCGCCCAGGGCCCGGCCGACGCCCGCTGGCTGCTGCTCGAGTGCCCGTTCGAGGGCCTCGACCAGGAGGTCGTGCAGGCCGCCGACCGGCTGTGGGAGCTCGGCTACGGCGTGCTCCTCGCTCACCCTGAGCGCGCCGCGAGGATCGCGGGCGCGGACCGGCGCCTCCGCTCGCTGGTCGCCCGCGGCGCGCTGTTGCAGGTGAACGCCACCTCGCTGCTCGGCCGCCACGGCCCGGCCGCGCAGGCCGGCGCCGGGCGCCTGCTGCGCGAGGATCTCGTGTGGTGCCTGGCCTCCGACGGGCACCCGGGCACGCGCGACGACACGCTCGATCGCGGCTACCACGCGCTCGTCCGTCTCGGCCTCGGTGCCCGGGCGGCACAGCTCACGCAGGACAACCCGCGCGAGCTGCTGCGCCACGGCGCCTCCCGCCTCCCGCTCGCCGCCTAGCTCGGGTCGTAACGGCTGATCGTGAACACGGCGCCCTGCGGGTCCTTGAGCATCGCGAGCCGTACCGGGCCGGCCTCGTAGGGCGGCACGAGTACCTCGGCGCCGAGCTCGGACGCGCGTGCCGCGCTCGCGTCGGTGTCGTGGACCGAGAACGTCACGTGCCAGCGTGACGGGCCGTCGTCCTGCAGCAGCCAGCCGACGCAGTCGGTGAAGCCCTCAGGCGCGCCGGCCTTCTCGTGCATGTCGCGCAGCCCCGGCGTGCGCGCCTCGAGCGTGTCGCCGTAGCCGGGACGGCGCCACATCGTGGCGGACATCTCGCCGAACGAGACCGCCGTGGCGTCCCAGCCGAACAGCGCGCGGTAGAACGGCTCGGCGAGGCTCGGGTCGGGCGTGTAGAGGTCGCTCCAGTTCCAGGTCCCGGCCATGTTGACGAGCTGGGCACCGTTGTGGCCCCTCGGCTCCCACATGGAGAAGACCGCTCCGGTGGGGTCGGCGATCACCGACATCCGGCCCGCTTCGTCCACATCGAAGGGCGGGACGAGCGCCTTGCCGCCGAGTTGGATCGCGTCGGCGGTCGCCCAGTCGGCGCTGTCGACCTCGATGTACGTGTTCCAGGACGGTTCGCCGTCCGGCTCGCGGGCCATGCCGGCGACGTCGAGCCCGTCGATCTTCGCGACCAGGTACCGGCCGGGTGTCCACTCCTCGAACTCCCACTCGAACAGCCCGCCGTAGAACCGCTTCGCAGCTTCGAGGTCGCGCTGCGAGGTGTCGATCCAGCAGGGGACGCCGACCGGGTAGCCGTCACGGGCGAGCACCGTGGCTCCTTCTGTGTGTTGGGCCATGACTGGACCGTACGGGCCGTTTAGGTCAAGATCTGTCCTCGATGACCTCGAGTCGTCTGCTCACCCTGCTGTCGCTGCTCCAGACCCGCCGCGACTGGCCGGGCGGCGAGCTGGCGGAGCGGCTCGAGGTGTCGCGGAGAACGATCCGGCGCGACGTCGAGCGGCTGCGACGACTCGGCTATCCGGTGGAGTCGCTGACCGGTCCCGCCGGCGGCTACCGTCTCGCGGCGGGCACGGCGATGCCGCCGCTGCTGCTCGACGACGAAGAGGCGATCGCGATCGCCGTCGGCCTGCGCACCGCGGCGCGGGCGTCCGTGACCGGGATCGAGGAGACCTCGGTGCGGGCGCTGGTCAAGCTGGAGCAGGTGCTGCCGGGGCATCTGCGCCGCCGCGTCCAGGCGCTCGGGTCGGCCACGATGTCGCTGCCCGCCGAGGGACCGACGGTCGATCCCCAGTGCCTCACCGTGCTCGCCACCGCGTGCCGCGACCGCGAGTGCGTGCGCTTCGGGTACAACGCGCGCGACGGGACGTTCGGCCGGCGCGAGGTCGAGCCGCACGCGCTCGTCAACCGCGGGCGCCGCTGGTACCTCGTCTGCTGGGACCGCGCGCGCGACGACTGGCGGACGTTCCGCGTCGACCGGATCGGCGAGCCGAGTCCGCTCGCCGTGCGGTTCAGGCCGCGCAAGCTGCCGGTCGAGGACCCCGCGGCATTCGTCGAGCAGCGCTTCGCGGCGCTGCCGAGCCGCTACGAGGCGCGGCTGACCCTGCACGCCCCGGCCGAGTCGGTCCGCGTGCCGCCGCAGTGGGGCACGGTCGTGCCGATCGACGACGGCACATGCGAGTACCGGACCGGCGACGACGACCTGGGCTGGCTCGCCATGCGCGTGGCGATGCTCGGCGTCGACTTCGAGGTCCACGAGCCGCCCGAGCTGATCGAGCAGCTGCGCGCGCTGGCCGACCGCCTCAATCGAGCATCCGCACCGGCGCGGTCTACCTGACGGGCGGGGTCAGCCTGCGGTGGAGCGCGGCGCGGGGCTGGGGGATCCTCTCTCCAACCGCGTGACACGTTCGCTCAGACGTTCGAGCGCCGTGACGCGGTGAGCGAGCGATTCGATCTCGCGGTCCTGTGCGCCGGCGCGGCGCTCCGCGAACATCAGCGCGCTCCCGGCGCCCACCCCCGCTCCGGCCAGAGCGGCCATGCCGGCCAAGGCCGCTACCTGCTGCCACGGATTGTCGTTGCGTCCCATTCCTCCGGGCTACCCATGGGCCGAACACTCCATTCAGGTCGTCAGCGCGGCCGATCGGCAGCCCGACCACGAATCGTGCGAGCCCACTCCTGCGTCCACTCGTCGATTCCGTCGAGCCGGGTGAGCAGACGTACGCCGGCGTCGCTCAGCGTGTAGTTGCCGTCCTGATCCTTCTCGATCAACTGCGCGTCCCTGAGCTCGCCGAGTCGCTGCGACAGGACGCTCGTCGACATCGAGTCGCAACGGCGCTGCAGCGCCTGGAAGCTCGCCGGTTGCGCCCGGAGCTCCCAGAGGATTCGCAGCGCCCAGCGACGACCGAGGAGGTCGAGCAGGGCCAACATCGAGGGCGGGGTCGAAGAAGGGTCGCTCGGCGGCAAGGTTTCAGGATCACCCAACTTCGGTATTCGAAGTAGGACTTCGAAAACCGAAGTCTACTGCGTCGCCGGCCCGGCGACGCAGCCAGACGCGCCCTCGCGGCACAGGGAGATCTCATGTCACGACCACGTCCACTGCACTGGCTTTCGGACAGCGCCGGCACCGGCCTGCGCGAGCTTCCGTCCAACGCGGCCTGGCTGTTGTCACGGATGCTGCCACCTGAGGCGGCCGGTCCCGCCGCCGCGACACGCGATACGGCTCGCAGGATCAGGGCGTCCGTCGAGGATGCGGTCCCAGTGGGCGATTCGGTCGAGACCCGGATGAAGCGCGCCCGCGCGGCCGCCGAACGCGCGCAGACGGCAGAGGAGGAAGCTGTTGCGGCAGCCGAGGACTCCAAGCGGAGCTCTGACCATGCCCGCCTGGTCGCGGAGAGCAACCGCTCGCAGATCGCTGATCTCAAGCGAGAGCTGAAGCGTCGCGTCGAGGAGTCGGTCAGGGAAGCGCGTCGGGCCGCCGACGAGCGAATCGAGCGCGAGCGCGCCGCCGCGCAGGCCGACGCCGACGAGGAACTCGAACAGAGCCAGAGCGAGGCTGAGAAGGAGACGCGGGAAGCCCAGCACGACGCGGAGGTCAAGCAGCAACGTGCGAAGGAGCTCGTCGCAGAGGCGCGCGAACGCCTTGCCGAGGCCAGAGCGCTTGCCGACGAGGCAACGCAGGCGGCGCGTGCCGCCGCTGAAGAGGCGCACCGCCAGGCGCAGCAACTGGCCGCCGACGCCGAGCAGCAGGCGAAGGCCGCCGACCGGAGGGTCGCAGCCGCAGAGGAGGCGGGCAAGGCCGCGGCGGCGACCGGCGAGGCCACCACGCAGCGACTGAACCGGCGCCCTGTCAACGGCGATCTCGAGTCGCAGACGAAGGGCGAGCTGCTCGATCTCGCGGCGGCCATGGAGATCGAGGGTCGCGGGAACCTGACCAAGGCGGAGCTCATCTCCGCGATCAAGCGGGCCTCGCGCACGAAGCGCTGAGCCCTCAACAGGAGGATCGGACAGTGAGGATGAACATGAGGCCGTTCCGGCGTAGGACGCGGTTCGAGCGGGTCGTCAAGGCGGCGCGCGATGCAAACCTCCCGTCGGGCATCAAATCGGCGGTGCCGGACATTCACCCCTCCAGGGGCGTCAAGACGGGGGTGACGGCCGTCGTCGCGACCACCGCGGCCAGCGCCGCGATCTCGGCGCTGCGCCGGCGGATGGAGGGGGCGGGGAGCCATCAGTGATCGCGGTCCCCGACGACGGGCGGCAGCTCTCTGAAGGGCTTCTCGTCGAAGCGTCAGTCGTGGCGCGGCTGCTCAGGATCCGTCTCCTCGTGATCGACGCCAGCCTGATCGTCGCGCCCGCGCGCGTGAAGGGTCGAACGCGGGCCGCTGTCTACGCGGCTGACCGACCGGTCGCCCCAGGCACGCCGCGGACGCGAGCGCGCGCAATCGGCGCCGGGCTGGCCGCAGCCGAGCGGTGCCTCAGCGAGGGGGCGGCCAGCCTCGCGCGATCGCGGACGTGAACGTCGACGAGCGACCTCCGAACGAGAGGACGCGTGCCGTGCTGGATCAACAGCAGGTACTTCAGGCCGCGGGAGCGGCCGCCCTGGGCGGGATCAGCGGCTCGATCCCGTGCTGCTCGGCCACCAAGGAGTCGTTGATAGCGGCGGCCGCGCGCGAGCCGTCGGCGATCGCTCCCGCCACCTGCGGCATCGGCGATGAGACGTCGCCGGCCGCGTAGAGCCCGGGCACGCTCGTCTGGCCGAAGGCGTCGGCGTCCACGGTGCCGCGCTCGGTGAGCTCGGCGCCGAGGTCGCTCGCCAGCGAGGAGCGCTGCTGCAGAAGCGCCGGCACGAGCAGGCCGTCGCGGCGCAGCTCACCGCCGTCGGCGAACAGGATCGCCTCGAGCGCCCCGGCGCGGCTACGCACCCCGGCCACTCGCCGCTCGTCGACCGGCACGCCGGCACGTTCCAGCGTCGCGCGTTCGTCCGCGTCGAGCGAAGCCGGACCGTCCGAGAGCAGGACGACGTCGTCGCTCCATCCGCGCAGGAGCAGCGCGCGGTGCGTCGCCTTGAGGTTCCCGAGCACGGCAAGTGCGCCGTCGCGGACCTCCCAACCGTGGCAGTACGGGCAGTGGAAGACGGTCCCGCCCCACAGCTCCGCGACTCCCGGAAGGTCCGGCACGGCATAGTCCATCCCCGTCGCCAGGAGCACGCACGCCGAATCGAGCGTGTCGCCGTCGGCGGTCGACAGCACGAACCGTCCGTCCTCTCGCGAGCCGCTCGCGACGCGCGCCTCGCGCACCTCGACCGACGGGTACGCGGCCAGCTC